>NZ_JBEXPY010000005.1:188349-345006 GCF_040612315.1 Streptomyces sp. NPDC006435 | reverse complement strand
TGGTGCTTCTCCTCGACGGGGTCGCCCCAGGGGAGTTTGGCGTTCTTCAGGTCCTCGGCGTTGAACCCGTACTGGTCCTTGCGCTCGGAGCCGTCGCCGGCGACCATCTGCGTCCCGCCGAACAGGGCGGTGATCTTGTTGTGGCAGGTGCGTTCGGCGGCCCAGAACGCGGCGACGGTCGCGGTGATGTCGTCACGGAGCTGGTTGTGCTCCTCGACCTTGTCGCCGTCGTACTCCCACTCGTCGTCGTCCTTGTTCTCGTTGACGAACGTCGTCGCGTCGGTCTTGAGCTGGGCGAGCTTGGTGACCAGGGGGCGGATCTCGGTGGCGTAGTCCGACAGGGACGTGGCGACCTTCTCCAGGTCGTCGGCGAAGGTGTCGGCCCGGTCCTTGACCGGTTTCGTCGAGGCGAACAGCTGCTCGGCCTCGGGCGCCCGGTAGTAGGCGGACAGGGCCTGGAACTGGGTGTGGACGGAGGAACCGGTCTCCCGGATGTGCCCGGCGTCCTTCGTCAGGGACGCGTGGTCCTTCTCCAGCTGGCCCAGATCACCGGTGTACTGGGGGATGGCCTCGGGCTTGATCATCGCGTCCGCACCCCGGCCTTCTCAGCCTTCAGTACGTCCCGGACACCTTGTGCTTTCGGGCCACGCCCAGTCACCACGACACCCCCGTGAAACAGCCGGCCGCACCGGCCGGACGAACCTTGGTCAGGAAGAGAGACAGCAAGAAGAGAGCAGAGAGAACAGAGAGACGGAGAAGCGGAGAAGGGAACGGCCGAAGGGAATCGGCCGAGGACCCCGCCGTCGTCAGCGGGCGCCGAAGCGCGCCGCGTCGAAGTTCGCGGACGACATCTGCTGCCGCGCGTTGTCGCCCTGCTCCTGGTCGCCCGAACCGAACGCGGACTCCATCCCGGACTGACCGCCCAGGAGAGCCGCCAGCGAACCGTTCAGCGCCGCCGTGATCTCGTCGGACCGGTTCTTGAACGAGTCGAACGCCACCCGCCCCGAACCGTGGAACTTCCCCTCCATAGGGGCTGCCGCCTGCAGCAACTGACGGATCAGCAGCCCCAGATCATCACTCGACCCACGAGACTTCGACGACAGAGTCGTCAGAACCTGCGCCCCCATGTCGAACTTCATGTCGGCTCCCCCTGCCAAGCTGCGTGAACACATGTTTCGTCATGCCTATCAACTCCGTGTGGCCGGTGCAATCAAAAGCGGGATCGGGGACGGAGGTGTGACGAAGCAGACCGGCTCCACCAGGAGTTGAATCGCTGCCAGTCACGAGGAGGGCGCGGAGCGGATTGCCCGTACCGTCCGCGACATCACCTGCGACGGACAACGCCGGGCCGTGGGCGGACGACATCCCTACGCCGTGCTCACAGGTTCCTGACAAGTGCGGGCCAGGGTGGGACGCGTCCGCCCGCGACGCGTGGAACAGAGCGATCCGGTCGCGGTCGGGCACGAGCACCCGAGGCGACCCGAGAGGCAGGACCGCACATGGCGGTGGGGAAACACAGCAGCAGGACCTTTGGCGGCCGGACCCGTACGGAGGCTCTCGTCGCGGGCGTCGCCGCGGCCGCGCTCATGGTGCTGGTTCCCGCCCTGGCCGCGGGCGGCGAGCCCGCGCCCGCGGCGGACCCCGCTCCGGCGAAAGGCCCGTTCCCGGTGGCGCGGGCGGTCTACGACCTGGGCGACCGGGCCTTCGCCCCCGGAGCGCCGTACAAGGGGAGGAGCGAGATCGCCGGGGTGGTGCACTACCCCGTCGGGCCGGGCTCCGACGGGCCGGTGCGGGGCAGGCATCCGCTGATCGTCATGCAGCACGGGCAGTGGGCCACCTGCGCGGACTGCGGCGCACAGAACGCGCTGGTGAAGGCGGAGAAGGCGCTGGCCCTGGCCGAGAAGGCGGGCGACGAGGCGCGGATGGCCGCGCAGCAGAAGATCATCGACAGGATGAGCGACCGGCTGTGGGCCTGGCCGTGCGGGGCGGGAATCCCGGCGCTGCCGAGCAGTTCCGGCTACGACTACCTGGCCGAACGCCTGGCCCGGCAGGGCTTCGTGGTGGTCTCCATGGGGGCCAACGGAATCAACTCGACCAGCGGCGGCCAGGCGGACTCGGTGTATCGGGCGCGGGCCGCCCTCATCAACGAGCACCTGGACCTGTGGCGCCGGCTCGACGCGGGCAGGGGCCCCTTGAAGGGCGGGATCGAGGACCCGGGGACCGGCCGGTCCGTCGGCGCCGCCTTCGCCGGGCGACTGGACATGCGGAACGTCGGCACCCTCGGCCACTCCATGGGCGGCGGAGGCGTGATGCAGCAGGTCTCCGACGCGCGGCACGGCGACTGGCCCGCCGGGGTGCGGATCGGGGCGGCGCTCGGTCTCGCGCCCACCGCCACATGGGAGAACGAACCGGTCACCGAGGTCCCGCTGGCCGTGCTGTGGGGCACCTGCGACCAGGTCAACACCGGTGAGTACGTGAAGTGGAACAAGGGCGCGAACAAGGCGCCCCTGCACGGCATCACGCTCACCGGCGGCAACCACAACTACTTCAACACCCAGTGGTCCCCCGGCAGCGGCCAGGTGGCCGGTGCGAACGACGCGATCCCCGGCGAGCGGCGCGGGCGGTGCGTCTCGCAGGACGGCAGGAACCAGCAGCACCCGGGACTCGACGAGGCCACCCAGCGCCGGATCGCCACGGGCTACACCGTCGCCTTCTTCCGCCGCTACCTCCTGGGCGACACCTCGCAACAGGCGCTCCTGACCGGCCGGAAGAAGCTGCCCGGAGTGCCGGACGTGGTGAGGACGGAGTACGTGAAGCCGCACTGAAACAGCCGGGGCCGTACCGGAGTCCGGCTTCCGCCGGGCCCCGGTACGGCCCTTAGTCGCTCCGGCCGCCGTCCTCCTCGGCGAGTTCCTTGATGCCGTGGAGGGTGGTCGCCATCCCGGCGCGCAGCTCCTTCAACCGGAACTCGATGATCTGCCGCTCCCGGTCCGGCCGGCCCTCGATGGCCACGAGGAGCCCGCTGCGGCCCGGCCCGATCCTGGCCGTCTGCCGCAGCCGGGTGCCGGAGCCCTCGGCGGCGATCCCGTAGCGCCAGGACGCCATGCACCGCGCGGGGTCCAGCGTGGCTTCGCCGTACCGTCCGTCCGCGTCCGTCACGGCCCAGGCGAACGCCCGCTGCTCGTCCGCCTCGATCACATGGGAGACGGTCCGCCACTCGCCGATCATCGGATGGCGGTTGAAGCCCTCGAAGCGCGCGCCCACCACGGGCCGGGCCGCCCCGTCGAGCCACGCAACGCTCTGCAGCTCCGGGCTGAGCCGGGCGGGCAGGCCGATGTCCGACACCAGCTCCCAGACCCGCTGCACGGTCGCGTCGACGTGGACGGTGACCTCCACGCTCAGTCCGTCCGAGTACTTCACGACTTCCCCCTCCTGTCGGAGCCATCGACGTTCCGGCCGGGTCCGGCACGCACAACGGCACTCAGTGCCCCTTCCCGGCCCTCCCCAACCCTCCTCGGCCCGCTCGATCCTCCCGGCGCCCCGCGGTTCTCCGCGCAGCGGAGGGCTCCGGGACCGGGGAAACGCTGTCAGTGGGAACCGATACCGTCGGGACATGTCCAACATGGCCGTCCTCGAAGGTGTGCTGGAGCGCATCACGTACGCCAACGAGGAGAACGGATACACCGTCGCCCGTGTCGACACCGGCCGGGGCGCGGGCGATCTGCTGACCGTGGTCGGCTCGCTGCTGGGTGCCCAGGTCGGTGAGTCGTTGCGCATGGAAGGCCGCTGGAGCTCGCACTCGCAGTACGGCAAGCAGTTCACGGTGGAGAACTACACGACCGTGCTGCCCGCCACCATCCAGGGCATCCGCCGCTATCTCGGCTCCGGCCTGATCAAGGGCATCGGCCCGGTCATGGCGGACCGGATCACCACCCACTTCGGGGTCGACACCCTCGACGTCATCGAGCAGGAGCCGAAGCGGCTGATCGAGGTGCCCGGCCTCGGACCCAAGCGGACGAAGATGATCGCCGCCGCCTGGGAGGAACAGAAGGCGATCAAGGAAGTGATGGTCTTCCTCCAGGGGGTCGGGGTCTCCACCTCCATCGCCGTCCGCATCTACAAGAAGTACGAGGACGCGTCGATCTCCGTCGTGAAGAACCAGCCCTACCGGCTGGCCGCCGACGTCTGGGGCATCGGCTTCCTCACCGCCGACAAGATCGCCCAGGCCGTCGGCATCCCGCACGACAGCCCGGAGCGGGTCAAGGCCGGTCTCCAGTACGCGCTGTCGCAGTCCACCGACCAGGGGCACTGCTTCCTCCCCGAGGAGCGGCTGATCGCGGACGGGGTGAAGCTCCTCCAGGTCGACACGGGCCTGGTCATCGACTGCCTCGCCGAACTGGCCGAGGACCCGGAGGGCGTCGTACGGGAGAAGGTGCCGTCGCCCGAGGGCGGCGAGCCGGTCACCGCCGTCTACCTGGTGCCCTTCCACCGCGCCGAGATCGCCCTCGCCGCCCAGGTGCAGCGGCTGCTGCGGACCCCCGACGAACGGCTGCCGGCCTTCGCGGACGTGGACTGGGACAAGGCGCTGGCCTGGCTCACGAAGCGTACGGGGGCGGATCTGGCGCCCGAGCAGGAGGCGGCGGTCCGGCTCGCGCTCACCCGGAAGGTCGCCGTCCTGACCGGTGGCCCCGGCTGCGGGAAGTCGTTCACCGTCCGGTCGATCGTGGAGCTGGCGCGGGCCAAGAAGGCCAAGGTGGTGCTGGCCGCGCCCACCGGGCGGGCGGCCAAGCGGCTGTCCGAGCTGACCGGCGCCGAGGCATCCACCGTGCACCGGCTGCTCGAACTGAAACCGGGCGGCGACGCCGCGTACGACCGGGAACGCCCGCTGGACGCCGATCTGGTCGTCGTCGACGAGGCGTCGATGCTGGACCTGCTGCTCGCCAACAAGCTGCTGAAGGCGGTGGCGCCCGGCGCCCATCTGCTGCTCGTCGGCGACGTCGACCAGCTGCCGTCGGTCGGCGCGGGGGAGGTGCTGCGGGATCTGCTCGCCGACGGCAGCCCCGTACCCGCCGTCAGGCTCACCACGATCTTCCGCCAGGCCCAGCAGTCCGGAGTCGTCACCAACGCGCACCGGATCAACTCCGGGATCCCGCCCCTCACCCAGGGCCTCAAGGACTTCTTCCTCTTCGTGGAGGACGAGACGGAGGACGCCGGTGTGCTCGCGGTGGACGTCGCGGCCCGCCGCATTCCCGCCAAGTTCGGGCTGGACGCGCGCCGGGACGTCCAGGTCCTGGCCCCGATGCACCGCGGACCGGCCGGGGCGGGCACGCTCAACGGGCTCCTCCAGCAGGCCATCACCCCGGGCCGGCCGAACCTCCCCGAGAAGCGGTTCGGCGGCCGGGTCTTCCGGGTCGGCGACAAGGTCACCCAGATCCGGAACAACTACGACAAGGGGGAGAACGGCGTCTTCAACGGCACGGTCGGCGTCGTCACCGCCCTCGACCTGGACGAACAGAAACTGACGGTCCTCACCGACGAGGACGAGGAGATCGGCTACGACTTCGACGAGCTGGACGAGCTGGCCCACGCGTACGCCATGACGATCCACCGTTCCCAGGGCAGCGAGTACCCGGCGGTCGTCATCCCCGTCACCAAGAGCGCCTGGATGATGCTCCAGCGGAACCTGCTGTACACGGCGGTGACCAGGGCCAAGAAGCTTGTCGTACTGGTCGGCTCCCGGCAGGCGATCGGCCAGGCGGTCCGCACGGTTTCCGCAGGCAGGCGCTGTACGGCGCTGGATTATCGGCTGTCAGGGGGCTCCGGCGGAGGATCGACGGAAAAAATGATCGATCAAATCGGTGGGAAACATCACGCAGCCCTTCCGGAACCGGAACCGAGGGGGCAGGATGAGTAGGCTCGCGGCACTCAGTGCCGCGAGTAGGTCCAATGGACGACCCCGAGTGCACTCTCCTGAGCCAAATGGGGGAGGGTGGAGACAGTCAGGGAACCTCGAAGAAGAGGCACTACGTCGGTGAGGGATGACGTGAGCGACAACTCTGTAGTACTGCGGTACGGCGACGGCGAGTACACCTACCCGGTGATCGACAGCACCGTCGGCGACAAGGGCTTCGACATCGGGAAGCTCCGGGCCAATACCGGTCTGGTGACGCTGGACAGCGGATACGGCAACACCGCAGCCTATAAATCCGCCATCACCTACCTCGACGGTGAGCAGGGCATCCTCCGCTACCGCGGCTACCCCATCGAGCAGCTCGCCGAGCGCTCGACGTTCCTGGAGGTCGCGTACACGCTCATCAACGGTGAGCTTCCCAAGGTCGACGAGCTGTCGGCCTTCAAGAACGAGATCACCCAGCACACGCTGCTGCACGAAGACGTCAAGCGCTTCTTCGACGGCTTCCCGCGCGACGCCCACCCGATGGCCATGCTGTCCTCGGTCGTCAGCGCGCTGTCCACGTTCTACCAGGACAGTCACAACCCGTTCGACGAGGAGCAGCGCCACCTCTCGACGATCCGGCTGCTGGCCAAGCTGCCGACGATCGCGGCGTACGCCTACAAGAAGTCGATCGGCCACCCCTTCGTCTACCCGCGCAACGACCTCGGGTACGTCGAGAACTTCCTGCGCATGACCTTCTCGGTCCCCGCCCAGGAGTACGACCTGGACCCGGTCGTCGTCTCCGCGCTCGACAAGCTGCTCATCCTGCACGCGGACCACGAGCAGAACTGTTCGACCTCCACCGTGCGCCTGGTCGGCTCCTCGCAGGCGAACATGTTCGCCTCGATCTCCGCCGGCATCTCGGCGCTGTGGGGCCCGCTGCACGGTGGCGCCAACCAGTCGGTGCTGGAGATGCTCGAGGGCATCCAGGCCAACGGCGGCGACGTCGACTCCTTCATCCGCAAGGTGAAGAACAAGGAGGACGGCGTCCGGCTGATGGGCTTCGGCCACCGCGTCTACAAGTCCTTCGACCCGCGCGCCAAGATCATCAAGGCCGCGGCCCACGACGTGCTGTCCGCGCTCGGCAAGTCCGACGAGCTGCTGGACATCGCGCTGAAGCTGGAGGAGCACGCGCTCTCCGACGAGTACTTCGTCTCGCGCAACCTCTACCCGAACGTGGACTTCTACACGGGTCTCATCTACCGGGCCATGGGCTTCCCGACCGAGATGTTCACCGTGCTCTTCGCGATCGGCCGTCTGCCGGGCTGGATCGCCCAGTGGCACGAGATGATCAAGGAGCCGGGTTCCCGCATCGGCCGCCCGCGTCAGATCTACACCGGCGAGGTCCTGCGCGACTTCGTTCCGGTCGAGAGCCGCTGAGCCGGCCGCACCCCCCGCACGACCCCTGGCCGTCACGGCGGCCGGTCGACTTCGCCCCGCGTACCGCGCTTTCGCACAGAGCGCGGTGTTCGGGGCGATCCGCGTTCCCGGCGGAACACCGCGCCGGACAGAGAGAAGCGCCTCGCCATCGATCCCCCCACGGGCCGACAGCGAGGCGCTTCCCATGTCCCGGAGCGGATTCCCCCCACGGGATCCGGCCGGGCGTCTTCGGGAGCCGAAGCTCCTGGGTGCTCCTCGACCGCAGCGAACTGCGTCGTTCTTCCATCTGTACTGCGTGTACCGCTGTACTGCGTGTGGTGCCGTACTGCTGGTGGTGCCGTACCGCTCGTGCGATCTGCCGGGGTACGTACGCACGGGAGGGCCGCTCAAAGCTCCCCGGTGCACGTGCCCCGGCCAACGCTTGCCCGGAGCGTCCCCCAAGACACTCCGCGGACGTCCCCCAAGACATCCTTGGCATCGCACTCTTAGACTCACGAACCCGCCGGATGGTTACCCTGAAATCCATGTGATCTGGATCTCTTTGTGGAAATTAGGTGAAGGCGCGCAACCGCAGGCTGTTCGTCACGACGAAGACCGATGAGAACGCCATCGCCGCTCCAGCAATCATAGGGTTGAGCAGGCCAAACGCCGCAAGGGGTAGGGCGGCGACGTTGTAGCCGAATGCCCAGAAAAGGTTGCTTCTGATAGTGCTCAGGGTGCGTCGGGAGAGCCGGATCGCGTCGGCGGCCACCTTGAGATCTCCACGAACCAGCGTGAGGTCGCTCGCTTCGATCGCTGCATCCGTGCCGGTGCCCATCGCCAGACCGAGGTCGGCGGTGGCGAGCGCGGCCGCGTCGTTGACCCCGTCGCCGACCATGGCGACCGAACGGCCCTCGGCCCGGATCCGCTCGATGACGTGCACCTTCTCCTCGGGAAGCACCTCGGCGTGGACCTCGTCGATCCCGACGGCACGGGCCACGGCCTCGGCCGCGGCACGGCTGTCGCCGGTCAGCAGGACGGGGTGGAGGCCCAGGGCGCGGAACTCCGCGACGGCCTCCGCGCTGGACTCCTTGATCCGGTCGGCCACGGTGAGGACGCCGCGCGCCTCGCCGTCCCAGGCGACCGCGATGGCGGTACGTCCCCCGGCCGCCGCGTCCGTGACGGCGCCGGACAGTGCGCCTGGGAGGGCGATGCCCGCGCGGGCGAGGAGTTGTTCGCGGCCGACGAGGACGGCGTGGCCCTCGACGATGCCCTGGACGCCGAGTCCGGCGATGTTGGTGAAGTCCTCGGGGGTGGGGAGGGTGGTGCCGGTGCGTTCGGCGGCTCCGGCGGCGACGGCCTGGGCGATGGGGTGTTCGGAGGCGTGTTCGAGGGCGCCGGCGAGGCGCAGGACGTCGTTCTCGGTGGTGGTGTCGGTGGTGTGGACGGTGAGGAGGGTCATGCGGCCGGTGGTGACGGTGCCGGTCTTGTCGAGGACGATGGTGTCGACGCGGCGGGTGGTCTCCAGGACCTCGGGGCCCTTGATGAGGATGCCGAGCTGGGCGCCGCGTCCGGTGCCGACCATGAGGGCGGTGGGGGTGGCCAGGCCCAGGGCGCAGGGGCAGGCGATGATCAGTACGGCCACGGCCGCCGTGAACGCCGCGGTCACGTCGTCCGTGGCGAGCAGCCATCCGACCAGCGTGGCCAGTGCGATCAGCAGCACCACGGGGACGAAGACGGCGGAGATCCGGTCGGCGAGGCGCTGGGCGGCGGCCTTGCCGTTCTGGGCGTCCTCGACGAGCTTCGCCATCCGGGCCAGCTGGGTGTCGGCGCCGACCCGGGTGGCCTCCACGACGAGCCGGCCGGAGGCGTTCACGGTGGCCCCGGTGACGGAGTCCCCGACGCCGACGTCCACGGGCACGGACTCACCGGTGAGCATGGCGGTGTCCACGGCCGAGGCACCCTCGACGACGGTGCCGTCGGTGGCGATCTTCTCGCCGGGACGGACGACGAACCGGTCGCCGACGGAGAGTCGGCCGACGGGAACGCGCACCTCCGCGCCGTTCCGCAGGACGGCGACGTCCTTGGCGCCCAGGTGCATCAGCGCGCGCAGGGCGGAACCCGCCTTCCGCTTGGACCTCGCCTCCAGGTAGCGGCCCAGCAGGATGAAGGTGACGACACCGGCGGCCACCTCCAGGTAGATGGTGGAGGCGCCCGCGGTGCGCGAGACGGTGAGGTCGAAGCCGTGCCGCATCCCGGGCATGCCCGCGTCCCCGAGGAACAGCGCCCACAGCGACCAGCCGAAGGCGGCCAGGGTGCCGATCGAGACCAGGGTGTCCATGGTGGCCGCGCCGTGCCGGAGGTTGGCCCAGGCGGCCCGGTGGAAGGGCAGCCCGCCCCAGATCACGACGGGAGCGGCGAGGGTGAGCGAGAGCCACTGCCAGTGGTCGAACTGGAGGGCCGGGACCATCGCGAGCACGACGACGGGGGCGGCGAGGACGGCCGAGACGATCAGCCGTTGCCGCAGCTGCCGCAGCGGACCGTCCTCCTCCGAGGTGTCGGTGCCGGCGCCGGCGGCGGTGCGGGCTTCGGTGTCGGCGATGTCGCCGGTACCGGTACCGGCATCGGTATCGGTGTCCGGGGGCGGGGCGGGGGGAGCGGCTTCGGAGTGTTCCACCGGTTGCGCCGTGTAGCCGGTCCTCTCCACCGTGGCGATCAGATCCGCGAGGCCGGTCCCCGGACCGTAGGAGACCCGGGCCTTCTCGGTGGCGTAGTTGACGGTGGCGGTGACGCCGTCCATCCGGTTGAGCTTCTTCTCGACGCGAGCCGCGCAGGAGGCGCAGGTCATCCCGCCGATCGAGAGTTCGGCCCGCGAACCCTCCGCCGTCGGGGTCTCGGCCGCTGTTGCGCTGTGCATGTCCGAACTCCTGAAATGCCGACCGGGCCGTGCCCCACCAGTATCTGCTGGTGGGTCCGGCCCGGCGGCAAAGGGGGTGATTCGGCTGTATTCGATATGTGTCGGTGGTGCCCGATGGTGCTCAGGCCCGGCCGACGAGCTCGTAGCCGGCCTCGTCGACGGCGGCGCGCACGGCGTCGTCGGACAGCGGGGCCCCGGAGACGACGGTCACCAGGCCGGTGGAGGCCACGGCCTTCACCGAGGTGACGCCCTCGATGCCGGAGACCTCCTCGGAGATGGCACCCTCGCAGTGGCCGCAGGTCATGCCGGACACCTGGTAGACGGTGGTCACCGCGCCCGCCTGCGCACCGGTGTCCGCGCTGTCGTGGCAGGAACCGGTGGACGAGCAGCAGGAGCCGGTGGCCTGGGGGAGCTGGGTCTCGGCGGTCATGGTGTTCTCCTCTTCGACGGACGCGGAAGGTTGCGGTGCCGGGTGCCTCCGGGAGTTCCCCGGCGGCCCAACACGCATCACTATATACCCCTAGGGGGTATGAACGCGAGCCCCTGGCCGCCGATCCGGTCCGGCGGCCCGTGCACCCCGTGCCAGCGACCGCAGCCAGGCCAGTGCGACGAGCGTGATCACGACGAGGCCGCCGACCGAGAAGAGGGTGAACAGGTGCTGCTGCTCGGCGGTGGGGGTCGGCATGTATCCCTGGGCGAAGAGCGTCCGGCTCAGGCCCGCCCCGGTCACCCTGGCGACCAGCCAGATCGCGATGCCGTGCATCGAGTCCCAGAGCGAGTGCAGCACGGCGACGCCGAGATACGTGCCGATCACGGGCGCGGCGAAGCGGAAACGCCCGTTCGGCTGCCGGAAGGAGAGGAGCACGCCACCGGCGATCGCGGTCCACAGCCCGTGCCCGAACGGCGCGAGCACCCCGCGCAGCACCTCGGTCTCCAGCAGGGCGCGCAGGTCGATGCCTTTCATGGTGACGGCGGCGTTGAAGGCGTAGCCCGCGCTCTCGAAGGCGGCGAACCCGAACCCGACCGTCGCGCCGAGCACCAGCCCGGCCCGCATGCCGTGGACCCGGGGATGACGGCGGAGCACGAGCATCAGTGCCGCGAGCTTCACCGCCTCCTCGATCAGCCCGACGCCCAGGAACATCCAGAGGGACGGGTGCAGCAGGTAGTACTCCATGACGGAGGCGCCCAGCACGCCCAGGATCCCGCCGGTCAGGAAGCAGCCGAGGATGAGGTTCGCGCCGAGGTCGCGGCCGTGGCGCTCGTACGCCCACAGGACGAAGACGGCCGGGACCAGGAAGCTGCCGAGCAGGATGAGGGTCGGCAGCAGGGTGGTGTTCCGGGTGGCGTACGTGACGATCGCGGTCAGCAGCCAGAGGGCGATTCCGCCCCACAGGCACCGTTTCCAGAGTCCGGGGCGTGGCTGCGGCGGTTCCGGGGCGGCCCCGGGGCCCCTCGGCGCGGACTCGGCCCGCCGGTCGGAGGGGGCCGGGGGCGGCGGAGGTCGGCTGGGATCGGTGTACCAGTTCACACGGACTCCTGCGTGGATCACCCGATGGATCGATCGATGGTCAACCGCTGTGAGGCTTCCGGTTTGTCCGAATTTTATTCGGGGCGGCGCGATCGGGCATTCGGGGGAACGGGAGCGGCGGGCGGCCCGGGGCGTAGATTCGGCGGTCCGGACGGCGGGCCGCGGAACGGGAAGGACGAGGGGCGGGGGACACCCGGGACGTGTCGCGGCCGACCGGTCCGGGGCGTGGACGGACGAGGCTGGACGAAAGGCTGGGCGACCGGTGCGAGCAGTGGTGTTCGAGGAGTTCGGGCAGGAAGCACGGGTCCGGGAGGTACCGGACCCGACCCCCTCCGAGCAGGGCGTCGTGGTCCGTGTCGAGGCCACCGGGCTGTGCCGCAGCGACTGGCACGGCTGGATGGGGCACGACCCGGACATCACCCTGCCGCACGTGCCCGGCCATGAGCTCGCCGGTGTGGTCGAGGCGGTGGGCCGCGGTGTCGTCGGCCAACGCCCCGGCGACCGGGTCACCGTGCCCTTCGTCTGCGCCTGCGGTCGCTGCCCCGCCTGCGCGGCCGGGGCCCAGCAGGTCTGCGAACGGCAGACCCAGCCCGGCTTCACCCATTGGGGCTCGTTCGCCGAGTACGTGGCGCTGGAGCAGGCCGACGTCAATCTGGTCCCCGTGCCCGACGGACTGTCCTCCGCCACGGCGGCCGGCCTCGGATGCCGGTTCGCCACGGCGTTCCGGGCGGTCGTGGCACAGGGCCGGGTGGCGCCGGGGGAGTGGGTCGCGGTGCACGGCTGCGGCGGGGTCGGCCTGTCCGCCGTCATGATCGCGGTGGCCTGCGGGGCCCGGGTCGTCGCCGTCGACGTGTCGGCGCAGGCCCTGGAGCTGGCGCGGAGCTTCGGCGCGGCGGAGTGCGTGGACGCGTCCGGGCACCCGGACGGGGCGGACGGGGCGGTCCGGGAACTGACGGGCGGGGGCGCCCATCTGTCGCTCGACGCGCTGGGCTCCCCGGCCACCTGTGCCGCATCGGTGCGCAGCCTGCGCCGGCAGGGCCGCCACGTGCAGGTCGGCCTGCTGCCCTCGGCGGCCGGCGACCCCGTCGTGCCCATGGCCCGGGTGATCGGCCTGGAGCTGGAGATCCTCGGCAGCCACGGCATGGCCGCGCACGCCTACCGGCCGATGATGGACATGGTCCTGGCCGGCACCCTCCGCCCCGACCTGCTGGTGACCTCCACCATCGGCCTGGACGCGGCCCCGGCGGCACTGGCCGCGATGGGGACGGCGCCCGGGGCGGGGGTGACGATCATCGAACCGTGGCGATCACGTCCCTGACGAACACCGCCCCGGCCCCTTCCCGGCCGCCGCGCCGCGGCCGTGACGCGGCGGCGGGAGCGGGAGCTACGGGAAGGGGAGGGGCGTCACGCGGTTCGGGCCCGCGTGCCAGAGCGCCGACCAGGTGGCCGGGGTGACCCGGCCGGTCGGGACGAGCGGCGGGTGGTCCGCCTGGAAGCGCTGCACGGCGACGAGCGTCTGCGGCCCGAACGCGCCGTCGACCGCGGACCACGGCAGGTAGTGGCGGTTGGCCAGCATGCACTGGACCTGCGAGACGCGCTCGCCCCGCTCACCGGGGCCGGTCGGCCCGTCGCCGTCGTAGAAGGCGCAGACCGGGCTGGAGCCGGGCGGCGGCGCGGGATTGCCGGTGTCGGCCGAGGCGCCCGGCGCCGAGACGAGGGCGGCGGACAGAAGGGCCGTGGTCAGGGCGGTCGCGGCCGCCCGGCGGGGCGACGGCATCTTTCGGGTCATGGCGGGTTGCTCCCTGTGCGGTGGTGCGGTGATGTGGCGTACGGGGTGCCGGTGCCCGGCCGGGACCGGGCACCGGCTTCCCACCGAGGACAACACCGCGCACCGCCACCACGTCACTGCCCCGGACCGCCCGGCGTGTCCGGAGCCCGCCCCGGCCCGTCGCCGGCCGGGGCCGCGCCACCGCCCCGCGGCCCGCCGCAGGAACGGAGGAACTCCCGGGTGCGGCGGGCGACGGGGAACGGCCGGTCGGGCGGACACGGGTACATGTCCTGCTCGACGATGGCGAAGAGGTCGACGTCCAGCTTCCGGGCCGCGGCGAGCACCGGCTCCAGCGCAGGGACCCCGCCCGGCGGCTCGCACATCACGCCCCGGGCCACGGCCGGCCCGAACGGCACCTCCTCCGCCACGACCCGGGCCAGCACCTCCGGATCCACCTGCTTGAGGTGCAGATAGCCGATCCGTTCGCCGTAGGTTTCGATCAGTTCGACGCTGTCGCCGCCGCAGTAGGCGTAGTGCCCGGTGTCGAGGCAGAGCGAGACGAGGTCGGGATCGGTGGCGTCGAGGAAGCGGCTGACGTTCTCCTCGGTATCGATGTGGGTGTCGGCGTGCGGATGGACCACGATCCGCAGCCCGAACCGGTCCCGCACCTCGCGCCCCAGCCGCTCCGTCTGGGTGGTGAGGTCGCGCCACTGCTCCGCCGTGAGCTCGCGGTCCTCCAGGACCTCGCCCGTCCGGTCGTCGCGCCAGAACGAGGGGATGACCACCAGATGCCCGGCCCCCATCGCCCGGGTGAGTGCCGCGATGTCGGCGACATGCGCCCAGGTCCGGTCCCAGACGCCCGGCCCGTGGTGCAATCCGGTGAAAACCGTTCCGGCCGAAACCGTGAGCCCCCGGCGCCGGGTCTCCTCGGCGAGGCGGGCCGGGTCGGTCGGGAGGTAGCCGTACGGGCCGAGCTCGATCCACTCGTAACCCGCCGCGGAGACCTCGTCGAGGAAGCGCCGCCAGGGCACCTGACGCGGGTCGTCGGGGAACCACACCCCCCACGAGTCGGGTGCCGAACCGATGCGGATGCGGGACGGGGCGGGCGCCGAGGACGTCATGGCGCCCAGCCTTCCGGCCGGGGCGGCGGGTGTCAATCATTCGTCCGTATGTCCGGACAAAGCATTGACACGATTGCGGGGCAGGGTTAGACCTGGGGTCAGTCGCCCCGGACGCCGGTCGAAGGGATGCACATGCCTGAGCCGTACGACGTGATCACCATGGGGCGGATCGGGGTGGATCTCTACCCGCTGCAGACCGGGTTGTCACTGGCCGAGGTCGACACGTTCGGAAAGTTCCTGGGCGGCTCGCCGACCAACGTCGCCGTCGCGGCGGCCCGGCTCGGACGGCGGACGGCGGTGGTGACCCGCACGGGCCGGGACGCCTTCGGGGAGTACCTCCACCGGCAGCTGCGGGAGTTCGGGGTGGACGACCGGTGGGTGACACCCGTCGACGCGTACCCGACACCGATCACCTTCTGCGAGATCTTCCCGCCCGACGACTTCCCGCTCCACTTCTACCGCCGGCCCAAGGCCCCCGACCTGGAGATCCGCCCCGGGGAGCTGGACCTCGGGGCGATCCGTGCCGCCCGGGTCTTCTGGATGACGGGCACCGGGCTGTGCGCCGAGCCGAGCCGCGCCGCGACCCTCGCCGCCCTGCGCGCCCGCGACCGGTCCGGCACCACCGTCTTCGACCTCGACTGGCGCCCGATGTTCTGGGACGAGGCGGAGGAGGACACGGCGGAAGCGGACGCGGTGGTGGGGAAGGCCGTGGAAGGGGACGTCACGGCGCAGGACCCCGGCCCCGCGCCCCGTTCCGTCCCCGCCGCCCGCTACCGCGAGGCCCTCGCCCACGCCACCGTCGCCGTCGGCAACCTCGACGAGTGCGAGATCGCGACCGGTGAACGCGAACCGCGTGCGGCGGCCCGCGCCCTGATCGACGCCGGGGTCGAACTCGCCGTCGTCAAGAAGGGCCCCGGGGGAGTGCTCGCCGTCCACCGCGACGGCACGGTGGCCGACGTGCCACCGCTGCCCGTCGAGGTCGTCAACGGCCTCGGCGCCGGGGACGCCTTCGGCGGGGCGCTCTGCCACGGGCTCCTCGCGGGCTGGGACACCGGCCGCGTCATGCGGTACGCCAACGCCGCCGGCGCCATCGTCGCCTCCCGGCTCGCCTGCTCGTCCGCCATGCCGTTCCCGTACGAGGTCGAAGCGGCCCTGGCCGAGGGCGCGGTCGTCCCCCACCCCGCCGGAGCCGCCCCGTGACACCCCCGGCCTCCTCGGTCCGCGACCTCGTCCGGCTGCGCGTGCACCACCCCGAGGCCGTCGCCGAAGCGGCGGCGCGCCGCCGCAGACGCCCCCTGATCGGCGACCGCGGACGGCTGATGATCATCGCGGCGGACCATCCGGCCCGCGGCTCCCTCGCCGTCGGCGACCGCGAACTGGCCATGGCCAACCGCTTCGAACTGCTGGAACGGCTCCGTCTCGCCCTCTCCCGCCCCGGCGTCGACGGCGTGCTCGCCACCGCCGACATCCTCGACGACCTGCTGCTCCTCGGCGCGCTGGAGGACAAGGTCGTCATCGGCTCGATGAACCGCGGCGGCCTCGCGGGCGCCGCCTTCGAACTCGACGACCGGTTCACCGGCCACCGCCCCCAGGACCTCGCCCGGCTCCGCTTCGACGGCGGCAAGCTGCTGCTCCGGATCGACTACGACGACCCCGGCTCGCTCGACACCATGCACGCCACCGCCCGCGCCATCGACGCCATGGCCGAGCACCGGCTGCCGGTCTTCGTCGAACCGTTCCTCTGCCGCCGCAGCGAGGGCCGCGTCCACAACGACCTCGGCGCGGAGGCGGTCACCACCTCGATCGCCATCGCGTCGGGGCTGGCCGGGACCTCCGCGTACACCTGGCTCAAGGTCCCCGTCACCACCGACCCGCACGACATGGCCCGGGTGATGGAGGCGTCGACGCTGCCCGCCGTCCTGCTGGGCGGGGAGGTGGGCGACGACCTGGACGGCGCGTTCGAGAAATGGCGCACGGCACTGCGACTGCCCACCGTCCAGGGGCTGGTGGTGGGGCGTTCGCTGCTCTACCCGGCCGGCGGGGACGTGGCCGCGGCCGTCGACACGGCCGTCTCGCTGCTGGAGCCGGCCGGATCCGGGGAAAACGGAAACGGGCCGGAGAACGGGTAGGGAACGGCCATGACGACGGACGACGAACGGCAGCACCACCACCTCCGCGCCGGAACCACGGCGAACGGCCCGTACGCCCTCGACATCGGCCCCGAGCAAGCCGGATGGGACCGGTCGGGCCTGCGCGTCCTGGAACTCGGACCCGGCGGAATTCACACGCTCGTCACCGGGGAGTGCGAGTGGATCGTCCTTCCGTTGACCGGTGGCTGTACGGTGCACATCTCAGGTGAGATCTTTGAACTGCTGGGCCGGGAAAGCGTGTTCAGCGGCGTGACCGACTTCGCCTACGTACCGCGCGACGCCCATGCACAGATCGCCTCCGGCGCTGGAGGCCGCTTCGCCCTGGCAGGAGCGAAGTGCGAGCGACGACTCCCCGCTCGCTACGGCCCCGCGCCGGAGGTACCGATCGAACTGCGCGGCTCGGGGACCTGCTCGCGCCAGGTCAACAACTTCGCCGCCGCCGACACCTTCGAGTGCGACCGGCTGATCGCCGTCGAGGTCCTCACCCCCGGCGGCAACTGGTCCTCCTACCCGCCGCACAAGCACGACGAGCACATCCCCGGCGTCGAGTCCGTCCTGGAGGAGATCTACTACTTCGAGGTGGAGCACGACGGCCTCGGCTACCACCGGGTGTCGCCGTCGCGGACCGGCGGCACGGACGTCCTCGCCGAGGTGCGCACCGGCGACACGGTCCTGATCCCCGACGGCTGGCACGGCCCGTCCATCGCCTCCCCGGGCCGCACCCTCTACTACCTCAACGTGATGGCGGGCCCGGGGGAGCAGCGGGAATGGCTGATCAGCGACCACCCGGAGCACGGCTGGATCCGCGACACCTGGCCGTCGCAGCCGATGGACCCCAGACTTCCCCTCCACGGGACGGAGGAACGCCCATGAGCACCCGCCGCCTCACCACCGCCCAGGCCCTGGTGGCCTTCCTGGCCCGCCAGTACACCGAACGCGACGGCCGGCGGCAGCGGCTGATCGGCGCCACCTGGGGCATCTTCGGCCACGGCAACGTCGCCGGCATCGGCCAGGCGCTCGTCGAGTCGGGCCGGGCCATGCCCTACCTCCAGGGCCGCAACGAACAGGCCATGGTGCACGCCGCCGTCGGCCACGCCCGCCAGTGCGGGCGGCTCTCCGCGCACGCCGTCACCACCTCCATCGGCCCCGGCGCCACCAACCTCGTCACCGGCGCCGCCCTCGCGACCGTCAACCACCTCCCCGTACTCCTCCTGCCCGGCGACACCTTCGCGACCCGGCCCGCCGACCCGGTGCTCCAGCAGATCGAGGTCCCGTACGCGGGCGACGTGTCGGTCAACGACTGCCTGCGCCCCGTCTCCCGCTACTTCGACCGGATCACCCGCCCCGAGGCCCTGGTCCCGGCCGCCCTCCAGGCCGTACGGACCCTGACCGACCCGGCGCAGACCGGTGCCGTCACCCTCGCGCTGCCGCAGGACGTGCAGGTCCAGGCGTACGACTGGCCGGAGGAGTTCTTCGCCGAACGCGTCTGGCACGTACGCCGCCCCGCCCCCGACCCGCAGGAGTTGGACCGGGCGGTGCGGGCGGTGCGCGCCGCCCGCAGACCGCTGATCGTGGCGGGCGGCGGCGTCCACCACAGCGCGGCCGAGAGCACCCTCGCCGCGTTCACCGCCGCCACCCGCATCCCGGTCGCCTCCACCCAGGCCGGCAAGGGCTCCCTGCGGTACGACCACCCCGCCGACGTCGGCGGCATCGGCCACACCGGCACCGCGACCGCCGACGAGCTGGCCCGCACCGCCGACCTGGTCATCGGCATCGGCACCCGCTACTCCGACTTCACCACCGCCTCCGCCACCCTCTTCGCGAACCCCGGGGTCCGCTTCCTCAACCTCAACATCACCGGCTTCGACGCCCACAAGCTCGGCGCCCTCCCGCTCGTCGCCGACGCCCGTACCGCCCTCGAAGCCCTCACCACCGCGCTCGCCGAACGCGACCACCGCGTCGACCCGGCCTACGAGACCGAGTACACCGACGCCAAGGAGCGCTGGGAGCGGCGCGTCACCGCCGCGTTCACCGCCCCCGACCCGCACGCCCGCCCCACCCAGGCCCAGGTCGTCGGCCTCCTCGACGGCCTCGTCACCGAGGACGACATCCTGATCAACGCGGCCGGTTCGCTCCCCGGCGACCTGCACAAGCTCTGGCGGGCCCGCTCCCCGCGGCAGTACCACGTGGAGTACGGCTACTCCTGCATGGGCTACGAGATCCCGGCCGCGATCGGGGTCCAGCTGGCCGCCCCCGACCGCCCGGTCTGGGCCCTCGTGGGCGACGGCACGTACCTGATGAACCCCACCGAGATCGTCACCGCCGTGCAGCTGGAGCTCCCGGTGAAGCTGGTCGTCCTGCAGAACCACGGCTACGCGTCCATCGGCGGGCTCTCCGAGGCGGTCGGCGCCGAACGGTTCGGCACGGCCTACCGCCACCGCGCCGCGGACGGCACGTTCACCGGCCCCCCGCTGCCCGTCGATCTCGCGGCCAACGCGGGCTCGCTCGGGATGCGGGTGCTGCGCGCCGGGAGCGTGCGCGATCTGCGCGAGGCCCTCCGCGAGGCGCGGGCCGCGGACCGTCCCACTTGTGTCTACGTCGAGACCGAAACGGCAGACACAGTGTCGGGCCCCCCTCCGGCGCAGGCGTGGTGGGATGTTCCCGTTGCCGAGACGGCCACCCGGCCGTCGGCCGTGAAAGCCCGGGAAGAGTACGACCGCCACGTCGCCGACCGTCGCCACCACCTCTGAAGACGCCACCGAAGGAGTTTCTGTCATGAAGACCGTCAACCACTGGATCGGTGGCAAGACCGTCGAGGGCGCGTCGGGCAACTACGGCCCGGTCACCGACCCGGCCACCGGAGAGGTCACCACCCGGGTCGCGCTCGCCTCCCTCGACGAGGTCGACGCCGCGGTCGCCGCCGCGAAGGACGCCTACGCCTCCTGGGGCACGTCCTCGCTGGCCACCCGCACGGCGATCCTGTTCCGCTACCGCGCGCTGCTGGACGCCCGCCGCGACGAGATCGCCGCGCTGATCACCGCCGAGCACGGCAAGGTGCACTCGGACGCGCTGGGCGAGGTCGCCCGCGGCCTGGAGATCGTCGAGCTGGCCTGCGGCATCACCACCCAGCTCAAGGGCGAGCTGTCCACCCAGGTCTCCAGCCGGGTCGACGTCGCCGCGATCCGCCAGCCGCTCGGCGTCGTCGCAGGCATCACCCCGTTCAACTTCCCGGCCATGGTGCCGATGTGGATGTTCCCGCTGGCCATCGCCTGCGGCAACACCTTCGTGCTCAAGCCCAGCGAGAAGGACCCGTCGGCCGCGAACCTGCTGGCCGAGCTGGCCGCCGAGGCCGGCCTGCCGGACGGCGTGCTGAACGTCCTGCACGGTGACAAGGTCGCCGTCGACGGCCTGCTGAACCACCCGGACGTCGCCGCGGTCTCCTTCGTGGGCTCCACCCCGATCGCCCGGTACATCCACACCACCGCCTCCGCCAACGGCAAGCGCGTCCAGGCGCTCGGCGGCGCGAAGAACCACATGCTGGTGCTGCCCGACGCGGACCTGGACGCCGCGGCCGACGCCGCCGTCTCCGCCGCGTACGGCTCCGCGGGCGAGCGCTGCATGGCGATCTCCGCGATCGTCGCGGTCGGCTCGATCGCCGACGAGCTCGTCGCCAAGATCAAGGAGCGCGCCGAGAAGATCAAGATCGGCCCCGGCAACGACCCGGCGTCCGAGATGGGTCCGCTGATCACCGCCGCCCACCGCGACAAGGTCGCCTCCTACGTCGCGGGCGCCGCCGCCCAGGGCGCCGACGTCGTGCTCGACGGCACCGGCCACACCGTCGAGGGCTTCGAGAACGGCCACTGGATCGGCCTCTCCCTGCTCGACAACGTGTCCACCGACTCGGACGCGTACAAGGACGAGATCTTCGGCCCGGTGCTGTGCGTCCTGCGCACCGAGACGTACGAGGAGGGCGTGGCCCTCATGAACGCCTCGCCGTTCGGCAACGGCACCGCGATCTTCACCCGGGACGGCGGCGCCGCCCGCCGCTTCCAGCTGGAGATCGAGGCCGGCATGGTCGGCGTCAACGTGCCGATCCCGGTGCCGGTCGGCTACCACTCCTTCGGTGGCTGGAAGGACTCCCTCTTCGGCGACCACCACATCTACGGCAACGACGGGGTGCACTTCTACACCCGCGGCAAGGTCGTCACCACCCGCTGGCCGGACCCGGCCGACGCCCCGGCGGGCGTGGACCTGGGCTTCCCCCGCAACCACTGATCCGTTCCGCATCCCCTCCCGACGGCCCGCGCGGAAACTCCCCCCGTCCGTGCGGGCCGTTCCCGTGCTCTCACACGCGTCGCAGACCCAGGTACTGGAGCGCGCCCATGGCCGCCACCGTCAGGCCCTGGAACACGATCCATCCGTTGCCGACGCCCGTCGCGGTCAGCGCGTCCACGGCGACCGCCACGACGCTCGCCACGGCCCAGGCCGTGTTCAGGGCGATGATGGCGACGACCGGGCCGCGGCCGATGTTCTCCTGGCGGGAGACGGCCAGTACCCACAGCGCGTACCCGACGAGGAACACGCCCACCGGGTACTGCACCGAGAGGCGCACGCCGAGGAACGAGTCCAGGACCGTGGCGAGCCCGAGGTATCCGAGGCCGTTCGCACCGGTGAGGACGGCGTCCGCCAGGAGGGCGAACCGGAGAAGGCCGTCGGAGCGGTCGGTGCCCGTCGCAGTGACCGTACCCGCGTTCCGGAACGACATCATGAGGTCTTCCTTTCGTTGCTGTGGCGCCGGTCCGGGTGCGGGACCGGAGGGGCGCAGGCCCCTGCGGGGAAGGTAATGACCGGCCCGTGAACGCCTCAATTACCGGAGAGGTAATGGCAGTCCGGCAGAAAGGGCCGGGGAAGGGCCGACGGAACGGACCGGCGGAGCGGACGGAAAAGGGCCGGGGAGGAGCCGCGAACGGCTCCTCCCCGGCCCTCGGCCTCCGGCCCCCCTCCGGCCGGTGGCCCGTCATCGGGTCATCGGGTCACCGGGCGGCGGTCTCCGCCTTCGCCGCCTTCTCCGCGCAGACGGCCTCGGCGATCATCCGCTGCATCGGGACGGCTCCCACCCGCCCCGAGACCAGGAACGCGGACACCATCGTCATCACCATGATCACCGTGCCGAGCCACACCATCGTCTCGACCGGCACCGTGTACGCCCCCACCGTCCGCACCACGCACTCGCCCAGCAGCGCCGCACCCCACACCATCGAGAACCGGATCTCCGCCCGCCGGAACGCCGCCGACCCGGCCGACAGCCGCTGCCAGGCGGCGGCCCTGGCCGCGTCGCCCCCCACCAGCCAGGGCCGCACGCCCGCGGTCATCATCGGCTGCCCCTTCAGCGCGGTCACCAGGACGGTGATCCCGATGACGCTGCTCACCCCGCTGTCCTTGGCGAGCATCAGCCGCGGGTCGCCCACCACCAGACTCGTCAGCAGGCTCACCGCGTTGACCGTCACGATCAGCGCCGCCAGCCCGTTGAGCCGGTGCCCGCGCACCACGCTCCACACGGTGCGCACGGCCGGCAGCACACTGCTCCAGGCCAGCGCGGCGAACGTGCTCATGCCCGTCGCCTTCAGCGCGTAGTACGAGGCGAGCGGCACCGCCACGTCGACCAGCAGCGGCAGCACGCTGTCCAGCACCGTCCTGCGCTGCGTGGACCGGCCGGCGGCGGCCGGGGCGTCCGCGGCGGGCGAGGCGGATGCGATGGCGGCGGCGACCGGAACGACTGCGACGGGGGCGGTGACGGTGGCGGCCGGGCTGGTCATGACGGGTTCCTCTCCCGTGTGGCGGGGGCCTTTCGCGGCCCCGCTCTCGATGTGTACAGACTGGCCGCCGGGGCCCGTTGCCCGGCAGAGCCACGTGTACCGAGGTCCGTATGACGAATGTCAGGTGCCCGGCATGACACCCCCGGGAACGCCGCCCGGCCCCGGGGAGCATGCGCGCCGCCGCGCGCCGCGCATGCTCCGGTACGTCGCGCCGCGCCCGGTCAGATCTCCGGCACGTGGTACGGGGAGACGGTCATCCAGCCGTTGCCCGCGGCGCCGTCGCGCCTGCCGCTGCTGGTCCTGGCGAGGGTGTACCAGGAGTCGACGTAGTCCGGGTCGTCGGTCCACCAGTTGGTGGGAATGGCGTCGAGCAGCGCGTCGGCCAGGGGAATGTACGCACCCTGGTCGGTGATGGTGAGCAGGATCGTGACGATGGCCTTGGCCAGGGCCTGGTAGTTGGTGTCGCCGTCGTCCTCCATCATGACCGCGTCGGCCATGTCGTACTTGTAGTTGGACCAGTTCACGAGGACCTGGCCCGGGTAGTAGGTCGTGTCCGCCTTGTTCAGATAGGGCATCTCGACGGTGTCGACGCGGGGCTTGCCGTCCTTGCCGAAGCCCGTGACGAGGGTGAAGATCTCGGCGTCGCCCTTGAAGAACGGCTCCTGGTCGTCGGAGATCCGCACCGAGTCGATCCGGGTGGTGTCGATGCCCGACGCGGCGGCCAGGGTGTTGGGCCCGGCGACCGGCGCGGGGGTGTTCAGCCCCTTGGACCGCAGGGTCCTGTCGATGACCTTCAGCCCCTCGGCGACGGCCTTCGAGCCGTCGACGTCGACGAGGTAGACGGGCCGGCCGGGGGCCCTGTCCTGGGACAGCTCGTGGGCCACGCCCCTGCTGTCGTACGCGGTGAACGTCGAGACGTCGTCGTCGGACGGGGCGGCGGCCACCAGCGGGGCCGATCCCTGGACGAGCCGGTTCCTCATCGACGCGTCGGCCAGGCCGAGCCGCAGCAGCGGACCCGCGCCGTCGCCCAGGCCCTTGGCGGCGGCGACGCCCCGGTCGGCCCCGGCGACCTCGGCGGCGAGCCTCCGGCCGGCCGCGGCGGTGGCACCGCCGGTCAGCTCTCCGAGGCCGACCGAATCCGTGGTCAGGGCGGCTCTGCGGACCTCTCTGCTCCAGGCCGGGTCGGCGAGGGAACGGGCGAGCGCGAGCGCGGTGGCGTCCTCGATGCCGGCGACCGAGGAGGCGGACGTGGTGGAGGCGGCGGGGGAGGCCGCCGCGTTCGTTCCGGGCTGCGATGCCAGCGCGGTGCCCTGGAGCGGGATCAGCGCGGTCGCGGCCAGGGTGACACCGATCAGTGCCGTGCGCAGCGATGCGGAGGTACTCAAGGATCTCTCCTGACGGAAGAAAGACGGAGTGCTGCGGGAATGACGAGGCGACCACCGCGCCCGACGAGCGGCTGAGGGACGGTCACATCGGTCTATGCGAGTAGACCGCGTTTCTGTGTCCATGACAAGGTTGCCCGGGGCGACGGGATGCCCCGCACGGCGACCCGACGGCACATCCGTTCCGGCGACGCGCCCGTACCGGCTGTGCGACCGCCCCGATGGCGTGTCCGTTCCGACTGTGCGACCGCCCCGATGGCGCGTCCGTTCCGCCGCCGGGCCCGTCCCGTCGCCACGGCATACCGCGTCCGCAGTACGGCGGACGGGCGCCGTACGCCCAGGGGAGGCCGAGGAGTTCCCCCCGGTGGCTGTCCGCGCGCGGCGGTCGTCCGCTTAGGGTCGGGAACCATGGACACCTCCGATGCGCACGCGCCCCGGTGGCGGCGGTTGCTGCTCCGCGGGCGGGGCCGATGGGCCGCGGGCCTCGCGGCATTCGCCGTGCTGGCCGGTGCGGGAACCTGGACCGCCGCGGCCGACGACGGCACGCCGGCCGTGCACCGCAAGGACCGGACGATGCGGTTCGACGGGGTGTCCATCGACACCTCGTACTTCACCACCGGCGGCACGCAACGCCGGCCGGCCGTGCTGATCGGGCACGGATTCGGCGGCAGCAAGAACGACGTGCGGGACCAGGCCGAGCAACTGGCCGGCGCCGGATACGCCGTGCTGACCTGGTCCGCGCGCGGGTTCGGGAAGTCGGGCGGGGAGATCTCGCTCAACGCCCCCGACCGCGAGGTCCGGGACGTGTCCCGGCTGATCGACTGGCTCGCGGACCGGCCCGAGGTGGAACTCGACGCCGAGGGCGACCCCCGCGTCGGGATCACCGGTGCCTCCTACGGCGGAGCCGTCTCGCTCCTCGCCGCCGGGCACGACGAGCGCGTCGACGCCGTCGCGCCGCAGATCACCTACTGGAACCTGGCCGACGCCCTCTTCCCCGACGGGGTCTTCAAGAGGCTCTGGGCCGGAATCTTCGTCACCACCGGCGGCGGCTGCCAGAAGTTCGAGAAGCGGCTCTGCGAGATGTACGAACGGGTCGCCGTCAGCGGGAAGCCGGACGCCGCCGCCCGCACGCTGCTGACCGAACGTTCCCCGAGCGCCGTCGCCGACCGGATCCGGGTGCCCGCGCTCGTCGTGCAGGGACAGACCGACTCCCTCTTCCCGCTCGGCCAGGCCGACGCCATGGCCAGGGCGATCAGCGGCAACGGCGCCCCGGTCGCCGTCGACTGGATCACCGGCGGACACGACGGCGGCGACCCGGAGACCGACCGGGTGCAACAGCGCGTCGGCCGCTGGTTCGACCGGTACCTGAAGGGCGACGAGAACGCCGACACCGGCCCCGCCTTCCGCGTCACCCGGACCGGAGGCGTCGACTCCACCGACGGGGCCGCCCTCGCGCGCGGGGCGAGCAGCGACACGTACCCGGGGCTGGAAAGCGGGAAGGAGGAGATCGGCATCGGGCGGCGGACACAGACGTTCCGCAACCCCGCCGGAGCCAGTCCGCCGGCCGTCTCGGCCGTACCCGGCGTCGGCGGCGGCCTCTCCCGGCTGTCGTCCCTCGGCGTCGGGCTCTCGCTCGACTTCCCCGGCCAG
The DNA here is from genome assembly GCF_040612315.1 of Streptomyces sp. NPDC006435. Taxonomy (NCBI): domain Bacteria; kingdom Bacillati; phylum Actinomycetota; class Actinomycetes; order Kitasatosporales; family Streptomycetaceae; genus Streptomyces; species Streptomyces sp. NPDC006435. Next base: position 319,362 of record NZ_JBEXPY010000005.1, on the reverse strand, counting down.
CACGCCGGCTTCGACTCGGCCCCGCTGGACGCGCCGCTGAGCGTCACCGGCACTCCGACCGTGACCGTCGACATCGAGACGGACTCCGGCGACGCCGTCCTGTTCGGGAAGGTGTACGACGTGTCCCCGGACGGCGGGCAGCAGCTGCTGCCCTCCCAGCTGGTCGCCCCCGTCCGCATCCCGCAGGACCGGCAGGGCAGGGGCGTACGGCTGACGCTCCCCGCGATCGACCACCGCTTCGACGCCGGGCACCGGCTCCGCCTGGTCCTCTCCACCACCGACCTCGGCTACGCCTCACCGGCCGCGCCCGCGACGTACACCGTGACCCCCGCCGGTCCGCTCACCGTCCCCACCGCCCCCGATCTGAGGACCGCGGCGGCCCCGCTGCCCCGATGGACCTGGGCACTCCCGGCCGCCGCCGTCGTGATCGCCGCCGCGCTGCTGCTCACCGCCCGCCGCCGCACCGCGGCCCCCGCACCCGACCCGGCGCTCGCCGACGTGCCGCTCCGGATCACCGGGCTGTCGAAGAAGTACGCGAAGTCCACCGACAGGTACGCGGTGAAGGACCTGTCCTTCCGGGTCGGGAAGGGGCAGGTGCTCGGACTCCTCGGCCCCAACGGCGCGGGCAAGACCACGACCCTGCGCATGCTGATGGGACTCATCACGCCCGACGACGGCGAGATCCGCGTCTTCGGACAGGCCGTCCGGCCCGGTGCGCCCGTGCTGTCCCGCGTCGGCGCGTTCGTCGAGGGCGCCGGTTTCCTGCCGCACCTGTCCGGGCGCGCCAACCTGGACCTGTACTGGCAGGCCACCGGAAGGCCCGCCGAGGACGCGCACATCGAGGAGGCCCTGGAGATCGCCGGGCTCGGCGACGCCCTGGCCCGCGCCGTCCGCACGTACTCGCAGGGCATGCGGCAACGGCTCGCCATCGCCCAGGCCATGCTCGGCATGCCGGACCTGCTCATCCTCGACGAACCGACCAACGGGCTCGACCCGCCCCAGATTCGCGAGATGCGGGACGTGATGATCCGGTACGCGGCCGGGGGCCGGACCGTCATCGTCTCCAGCCACCTGCTCTCCGAGGTCGAGCAGTCCTGCACCCACCTCGTGGTCATGGACCGCGGCCGGCTCGTCCAGGCCGGCCCGGTCGCCGAGATCACCGGGTCCGGGGACACGCTGCTGGTCACCAGCGCGCGCGAGGTGGCCGAACCCCTCGCGGAGAAGGTCGCCGCGCTGCCCGGGATCGGTTCGGCCGCCCGCACGGAGGACGGCCGCGGGCTGCTCGTACGGCTCGACGGCGCCACCCCGGCCGAGCTGATCGCCGAACTGGTCCGGCTCGACGTGCCGCTGACCGGTGTCGGGCCGCACCGCCGACTGGAGGACGCGTTCCTCACCCTGATCTCCGGAGGCTCCGCATGAGTGCCGCAGCCGATGTCACCGAAGCCGCCGTCGGGGCCCCCGGCTACCGCGCCCGGCACACCCTGCCGCTGCGGGTCGAGGCGATGCGCCAGCTGCGCAGACGCCGGACCCTGGTCATGGGCGGGGTGCTGGCGGCACTGCCGTTGGTCCTGATCGTCGCGTTCGCGATCGGCGGCACGCCGGAATCGCGGGGCGGCGGCAACGACCGGATCACCCTGATGGACACCGCGACGGCCTCCGCCGCGAACTTCGCCGCGACCTGCCTGTTCGTGTCCGCGGGGTTCCTGCTCGTGGTGCCGGTGGCGCTGTTCTGCGGGGACACCGTCGCCTCCGAGGCCGGCTGGTCCTCGCTGCGCTACCTGCTGGCGGCGCCCGTGCCGCGGGCCAGGCTGCTGTGGAGCAAACTCGTCGTGGCGCTCGGCTTCAGCCTCGCCGCGATGGTGCTGCTGCCGCTCGTCGCCCTGGCCGCGGGGGCCGTCGCGTACGGCTGGGGGCCGCTCGCACTCCCCACCGGCGGCGCGCTCGCGACCTCGGACACCGTGCCCCGGCTGGCGCTCGCCGTCGCGTTCGTCTTCGTCTCGCAACTGGTCACCGCCGGACTGGCGTTCTGGCTGTCGACCAGGACCGACGCCCCGCTGGGCGCGGTCGGCGGCGCGGTCGGGCTGACCATCGTCGGCAATGTGCTGGACGCCGTCACCGCACTCGGCTCCTGGCGCGATTTCCTGCCCGCGCACTGGCAGTTCGCCTGGGCGGACGCGCTCCAGCCCGAACTGGAGTGGGCCGGCATGGCGAAGGGCGCGGCGATCTCGGTGACGTACGCGCTGATCCTGTTCGCCCTCGCCTTCCGGGGCTTCGGCCGCAAGGACATCGTGTCCTGAACCGGGCGCCCGGCCCGCCCGGCCCCGCCCCCGACGGGCGGGCCGGGCGCAGGGCACCGGCCCCGGACCAGGGGCCGGGAATTCGTTCGCAGGGACCGTCGGGACGGTGTTCTGATGGGGCCATGACCGCTCCGACCAGGCCGCAGTACGAGATCCGTGCCCAGCACACGGACGACACGATCACCGTCTACCAGGCGTACACCCCGTCCATCGGCCTCCCGGCCGCGCGCGACGGGCGCTTCCCCGACAGCTGGAAGCGGGACCGCATGACGTGGATCAAACCGAGCTTCCTGTGGATGATGTACCGCTGCGGCTGGGGCACCAAGGAGGGCCAGGAGACCGTGCTGGCCGTCGAGATCACCCGCGAGGGCTTCGACCGTGCCCTGTCCGGGGCCGAACTCTCGCACTACGTCAGGGGAGTCCACCCCGACCACGCCGCCTGGCAGCACGCCCTGCGCCGGGCTCCGGCACGCGTCCAGTGGGATCCCGAGCGGGACCTGCGCCTGGAACGGCTGCCGTACCGCTCCCTCCAACTGGGACTCTCCGGCGAGGCGTCGCGGCGGTACGCGGACGAGTGGACGGTGTCCATCCGCGACGTCACCCCGCTCGCCCGGCAGGTCCACGCACTGGTCGCGGCCGGGGACCTCGACGGGGCGGCGGGTCTCCTGCCCCGGGAGACCCCGTACCCCCTGGGCGCCGCCCCGGTCCCGGTCGCGACCGGTGACCCCGCCGCCTAGGACGCGGTGCTGAGCTCCCAGAACCGGAAGACGGTCGAGTTGTCCAGGCAGTTCTGCAGGCCCCGGACGTTCTCGTGGGCGACCGCGTACTGCTTGCCCTGCCACAGCGGCAGCAGCGGCAGCTGGTCCGCCACGATGTCCTGGAGCTTCATGAACTCCTGCCGGGTCTTCGCGCGGTCGGTCATGGACGACGTCCGCGGGATGATCCGGGAGATCTCGCCGTTCTCGAAGTTGTTCGACAGGACGTTGCCCTTGCCGAAGAACGGCTGGGTGAAGTTGTCGGGGTCGGGGTAGTCCGGCACCCAGCCCTTCACGTAGATGCCGTACTTGCCCTCGGCGATGTTCTCCTCGTACTCGTCGAAGGCGACGGACTTCATCCGGGCGTCGAAGAGGCCGCTCCGGTTCAGCTGCTCGGCGATGGTCCGCAGCTCGTCGTCGGTGGCGGGACCGTAACGGCTCGGGGTGGACCAGAGGGTGAGCTTCACCTTGTCGGTGATGCCGGCGTCCTCCAGGATCTTTTTCGCCTGCTTCGGCTGCGGGCTGTCCCCGTACGTGTCGAAGAAGGAGGTCCCGTGGCCGGTGATGCCGACCGGGACGATCGAGTAGAGCGGCGTCGCCGTGGACTCGTAGACCTTGCTGACCAGGGCGTAGCGGTCGACGAGATGGGCGATGGCCTTGCGCACGGCGATCTTGCCGACCACGGGGTCGGCCACGTTGAAGACCAGGTGCTGGACCTCGGCGCTGTTTCCCTGGACGACCTCGATGCCGTCCTTCTCGGCGCCGGGCGACGTGTCCAGGGCGGCTATCGCCTTGGCGGTGAGACCGCGGTACGCGATGTCCACGTCGTCCTTCTCCAGGGCCGACTTGAGAGCCTGCTGGTTGCCGCGGAACAGCCGCAGCGTCACACCGGAGTTCTTCACCTCGGCGTTGCCCCGGTAGCCGGAGTACACCGAGAAGTCGGCCTTCGACTTGTCGATGGAGTCCAGCTCGTAGGGGCCGGAGCCGACCGCCTTGTCACCCTTGAGCAGGCTGTCCGCCGGGTAGACCTCGTGGTCCACGATGGAACCGGCACCCGAGGCGATCTTGCTGGGGAACGTCGCGTCGGGCACCTTGAGACGGAAGACGACCGTCCGCACGTCCGGGGTCTCGATCGACTCGATGGTGGAGAGCAGCGGCGCCGGGCCCGCCGGGTCGTTGATCCTGATCGCCCGGTCGAAGGAGTACTTGACGTCCTTCGACGTGAGGTTGTGGCCGTTGCTGAACTTCAGTCCGTCGCGCAGGGTGCAGGTGTAGGTCTTGCTGTCCTCCGAGAAGCCGCACTCGTCGGCCGCCTCCGGCACCGGGGTCGAGGAACCGGGCGGGAAACTCAGCAGGGACTGGAAGACGTTGTTGAACAGCAGCCAGGACCCGGGGTCGTAACCCGCGGCCGGGTCCGTCGCGAGGATGTCGTCGGACATCCCGACGACCAGGCTCTCCTTGGAGTCGAACTGCCAGATGTCGTTCTGGGACCCGCAACCCGTCAACAACGTCGCTGCCAGGCCCACGGAGATCAGGGCGCCCGGCCGACTCGTACGAACCTTCACAGAACGTGCCTCATACTCTCGGCCGGGAGTGGGTGTTCCCGGACAACCGGATCGGGTCAGGAAGTGCTGTGAACACCGCGGCCGTCCGACGGAGCCGGTTTGGTCGCCGGGGCCGTGGTACGGACCGGCGGCCCTTCCGGACCTGATGTTCACCCAGGAACTCTACGCGCGATGACCCGACGCCAAATTCCAGCAGATGAACGGGAGAAGACAGGTTGTGGTCGGTCTCGTGGTGCCGTTGAACATCCTTATTAGTACACGGCGCCGAGCGGCGGTGCAGCATGCGAAGGAAAAAGCCGGGAGCGGCAGGCGGGTTGGCCTGAAAAGCCTGGCGACTGTTCGTGAGGGCCGACCGGCGGAGGGCTTCGGGGGAGGTGTGTTCCGGTGTGCCCACTGGTGTCGACCATGTCATAGCAGCAGATCAGGGCTGCGTCACCGCTCCTTTTGGACACCGTGGACGCCTGTGTGCCGAAAGCCGCCGGACCCTATCCCTGGATAAATGAGGGAAACCCCGTTTCCAGCGCCTTCCCGCCCTGATGGCGGTTCGGAAGCGATTCACTTGCGTTCGCCTTTCTGGTCCTCCTGGTCCCTCTGGTCCCCATCTGGTGCCACTCGGGCGCCTTTTCCTCATCGCTACCGGAGCGTCACCTTCCGCGGCATGTGACGGTTTGGGGCGACCTCGCACGGACCCCGCGGCCCGCGCGGGCGGAGAGCACGGATACGGGCACGGCCACCCGCACCGGCTCGGCGACGTGCCCCTGCCGTGAGGACTTCGTGTCCCGATCTTGACGTCCGGCCCGTTTCCCGGCCGTTGTTGCCGCATCGAGACTCTTCCGCAACATCCTCGTCGACTCCGACGCGCCACCTCGCACGTCACATTCACAAGTGCAGGCACCAAGACATTGGGGGGAAACGATGGAACGCCGGACAAGGAAGCACGGGGCGCGCCGGGCGGGCACGTACGGTGCGGGACTCCCGCGGACGTGGCAGGGGGCCCTCGGCGTGCTGCTGGCGGGAGGGATGCTGCTCACCGGATGCTCGGGCACCTCGCACGACTCCGCCACGACCGACAGCCGGGGCGTGCGGGGCGGAGCGCCCGCGCCCGCCGCCCCGGGCGGCGCGGCCGAGAGCGGCGCGGAGAAGAAGCGGGACGTGGCCGGGCCGAAGGAGTCCGCGCCGCCGGTCGCACCCGACTACCTGTCCACCTTCGCCCTGGACGTCGACACCGCCTCCTACGGCTACGCGCGCCGGGTCCTGGCCGACGGCAGCCTGCCGAGGCCGGACACCGTGCGGCCCGAGGAGTTCGTCAACAGCTTCCGCCAGGGCTACCGCAGGCCGGAGGGCAACGGCTTCGCCGTGAACATGGACGGGGCCAGGCCCGCGGCGAAGAACGCCGACTGGTCGCTGGTACGGGTCGGGCTGGCCACCAGGGCCGCCCCCTCCCCCGACTCCCGCCCGCCCGCCGCGCTCACCTTCGTCGTCGACATCTCCGGCTCGATGGCCGGGGCGGGCCGCCTCGGCCTGGTGAAGCAGTCCCTGCGCATCCTGGCCGGTGAACTCCGCGACGACGACTCGATCTCCCTGGTCACCTTCAGCGACGAGGCGGAGACCCTGCTGCCGATGACCCGGGTGGGGGGCCACCGGGACAAGATCCTCGACCGGGTCGACTCCATGGAGGCCACCGACTCCACCAACGTGGAGGCCGGCATCAGGCGGGGCTACGAGGAGGCGGTCGAGGGCCACGTCAAGGGCTCCACCAACCGGGTCGTCCTGCTCTCCGACGCGCTCGCCAACACCGGCGAGACCGAGGCCGAGAACATCCTGGAGCGCATCGACTCCGCCCGCCGCGAGTACGGCATCACCCTCTTCGGGGTCGGCGTCGGCAGCGAGTACGGCGACGCGCTGATGGAGGAGCTCACCAACAAGGGCGACGGCCACACCACGTACATCGCCGACGAGGCCCAGGCCCGCAAGGTCTTCGTCGACCAGCTGCCCGCCCACATCGAGCTGACGGCACGCGACGCCAAGGCCCAGGTCGCCTTCGACCCGGAGACCGTGAAGCAGTTCGAGCTCATCGGGTACGAGAACCGGAAGGTCGCCGACGAGGACTTCCGCAACGACCGCGTCGACGGCGGCGAGGTCGGCCCCGGCCACACGGTGACGGCGCTCTACGCGGTGCGTCTCAAGGAGGGCGCGTCCGGCCACGTGGCGACCGCGACCGTGCGCTGGCAGGACCCGAAGACCAGGGCACCCCGCGAGCGGACCGGCTCCATCACCACGGACGCGATCGACGGCCCGCTGTGGGGCGGCGCCTCCGAGCGCCTCCAGGTGACCGCCGTCGCCGCCTACTTCGCCCAGTCGCTGCGCGGCGAGGAACTGACGGGCGCACCCGGTCTCGGTGAACTCGCCTCGCGGGCCGGGAAACTGGCCACCGACACCGAGGACGACTCGGTGCGGAAGCTGGCCACCGCGATCGAGCAGGCCGCCCGGCTGCGTGACGGCAGGCGCGACGGGGCGACCGGGGGAGAACCCGAGGGGGAGATCGACTGACCTTCGGCCGAAGGGAGTTGACGCGTCGCACCGCCCTGCGGAAGTGGGCTGTGCGACGCGTGCGCCGACGACATGATGTATCCCATGTCCTCCTCCCTCGAATCCCTGTTCCTGGCCCTCGCGGTCATCACGACCGGGCTCTACGCCGGACTGATGCTGACGTTCCTGACCTCGATCATGCCCGGCCTGGCGATCCTGCCGGACGAGCGGTTCACGGACGCCATGCGCCGCTTCAACGAGAAGGTGCCCGGCCCGTTCTTCCTGCTCCTCTTCTTCGGGGTGATCGCCTTCCCGGCCGTCGTGGTCTTCGGTGACGACGGCATCGACCGGGTGCTCGCCCTGGCGGCGCTGGCCTGCGCGATCGGCAGCCACCTGATCACGGTCGCCGGCAACGTCCCGCTGAACAACCGGCTCGCGCAGTCGGAGGGCGACGACGACAGCGCCGCCCGCGCCGCCTTCGAAGGCCGGTGGAACCGGCTCCACCGGGTCCGGACGCTCCTGTCGCTCGCCGCGTTCGTCCTGCTGACCGTGGTCGGCTCGTAGGACGCCCCCGCGACACGTCCCCTCCGCGCCACACCCCGTCCCCTCCGCGCCGCACTCCGGCCCCTTTGCGCGGGCCGGATCCCTTCGCGCGGGCCGGATCCCTTCGCGCGGGCCGGATCCCTTCGCGCGGGCCGGACCACGAACGGACCCGCCGCGCGCCCGGCGCGTGGAGGAGCTGTGACGGTCCGGCCCGTGGGGCAACCCCGGCACGTTTCCGCCGGTCTGAGGATGCACGGTGCCGGTACCCCGCGCACCCTCCGGAACGTTCTCCTCGAACTCCGGAACGTTCCTCCCGAACCCGACCGAAGGAGCCCCCGTGGCAGCCCGTGCCCTCGGAACCACCGTGGTCCTCGCCATCACCGTGGCGACCGCCGTGATCACCCTTCCCACCGCCGGGGCGGCGACGCCCGGAAAGGCCCCCGCCGCGGCCCCGGCGTCCGCGGGAACCGCCGTCCCCACCCCGGCCGCGCGCCGCGACGACTTCAACGGCGACGGCTACCCGGACGTGGCGTTCACCGCCCCCGACGCCACCGTCGCGGGCAAGGCCGGAGCCGGGTACGTGGGCGTGGTGTACGGCTCCGCGAAGGGCCTGCAGACCTCCACCAAGCAGGTCTTCAACCAGGACTCGCCCGGAATACCGGGCACCGCCGCGGCCGGTGTCCGGTTCGGCGGTGCGACGGCCGGTGCCGACCTCGACGGGGACGGGTACGGCGACCTCGTCGTCGGCGCGGAGAATGAGAAGGCCGGCACGTCCGGGTCGGCCGGTTCGCTCACCGTGATCTGGGGCGGTCCGCAGGGCCTGTCCGGCGGCGCGACGCTGCTGACCGGCGACGAGCAGTACGAGGGCATCGGCGGCGAGATCGCCGTCGGCGACTTCGACGGCGACGGCGACGCGGACGTGGTCACCCTCGGCAGGAGCGACCTCCACGTCCTGTCCGGCCCGTTCGGGCGCGACGGCGGCGCGGCGGCCCCGGTCAGGGAGATCCGCGACATGGACGACCTGCGGTACATGGACATCACCGCGGGCGACTTCGACGGCGACGGCCGCGACGACCTCGCCGGTGTCGTCCACGACGGCGACGAGTACGACGCCCGGCGCGCCATCGTCCGCAGGGGCGGCGCCACCGGCCTCGCCGAGGACTACACCGTCGTCAAGGGAGCGAACGGCTACCCCCTCCAGGCCGGCGAGTCCGTCGCGGCCGGCCACGTCGACGGCGACAAGTACGCCGACCTCGTCGTGGGACGCATGGTCGAGGGCTACGACAGCGACGTGGACAACCCGCTCGCCCGGGGCGGCATGGTCACCTACGTCCCGGGCGGCGCCACCGGACCGCGGGGCGACCGGGCCAAGGCCTTCAACCAGGACAGCACCGGTGTCCCCGGCGCCGCCGAGGTGGGCGACGGATTCGGCGCCTCGCTGTCGGTCGGCGACATGAACGGCGACGGCTACGGCGACATCGCCGTCGGCGTCCCCGGCGAGGCCCTCGGCACGAAGAAGCGGGCGGGCTCGGTCCTGATCCTCCCCGGCACCGCCTCCGGCCCCACCGGGACCGGCACCCTGGGCTTCAACCAGGACACCGCGGACGTCCCGGGGGCCGCCGAGGCCGGGGACGGGTTCGGTGCCGCCGTGAAGCTGGTCGACGCCGACCGCGACGGCCGCGGCGAACTGGTCGTCGGCGCACCCGGCGAGAACACGGGCGCGGGCTCCCTGTGGGTCCTCCCGTCCACGGCGTCCGGCGTGACGGCCAAGGGCTCGTTCACCTTCGGCCACGGCACCCTCGGCACGGTGGGCACGGGCGCGCGACTGGGCGCGTCGTTCAACCGCTGACGACACATCCCGGGGGTGGGGCCCGCCCCACCCCCGGGAGTCGGGCAACGGGTATGTCCCGCCCCGAAATCGCCTCCTACGGTGGGGCCATGAGCTCCCGCACCGTGTGGCAGGCCCTGCCGAACCCCCGTTACCCGCTGTCCTCCTGGCCCTGGCGGTCGGCCGGTTACCTGATCAGCGGCGCGGTGGCGGGGGCGGCCCTCCTGGTGGCGGGTGTCCTCGGGGTGGTCGTGGGCGGCGCGCTCTCCCTCGTACTGATCGGGCTGCCGCTGCTCGCACTGACGGCCCTGGCCGGGATCCCGGTGGCCGCCCTGGAGCGGCGCAGGCTGCGGCTGATGGACCTCGCACCGGCGCCGGACCCGCACCGCAGGCCCGCCGAACCGGGGCTGCGGAGCTGGCTGACGTGCCGGTTCCGGGAGCGGGCCACCTGGCGTGAACTCGGGTACGCGCTGCTGTTCGCCGTGGTCCTGTGGCCGCTCGACGCCCTCGTGGTGGCCGTCTGCGCGCTCGTACCGCTGACGATGGCGGCCACCCCCGTACTGCTGCGGGTGTACGGGGACGGCGAGGAACTCCGCGTGGTGAAGCTGTGGACGGTCACGACGTGGCCCGAGGCCTTCGCGACGGCGGCGGGCGGGCTCGTGCTCCTGCTGCCGGGCGGCCACGCCCTGGGTGCGGCGGCCGGGGCGCGCGCGGCGCTGACCCGCCTCCTGCTCGTCCCCGGACCGACGGAACTGGACGACCGGCTGGTCGAACTGGCCCGCTCCCGCGTCCGGTTGGTCGACGCCTTCGAGGCCGAGCGCCGCCGCATCGAGCGCGACCTCCACGACGGGGCCCAGCAGCGCATCGTCGCCCTCACCATGATGCTCGGCCTGGCCCGGCTGGACGCCCCGCCCGGCCCGCTCGCCGACCAACTGGCCAGGGCCCACGAGGAGGCGGGCCGGGCCCTGGCCGAACTGCGCGAACTGATCCACGGCATCCACCCCCAGGTCCTGGCCGACTACGGCCTGCGGGCGGCGGTCGCCGACGCCGCCGAACGCTCCGTGATCTCCGTCGACCTCCGGCTCGACCTGCCCGGCAGACTCCCCGAAGCCGTCGAGGCCGCCGCGTACTTCGTGGTCTGCGAGGCGCTGGCCAACGTCGCCAGACACAGCGGGGCGAGCCGCGCCGAGGTCAGCGGCGGCCACACCGGGGACCGGCTGTTCCTGGAGGTCCACGACGACGGCCGGGGCGGCGCGAGCACGACCGGGGGCGGCAGCGGACTGACCGGCCTGGCGGACCGGGTGTCCGTGCTCGATGGCAGACTTGCGCTGTCCAGCCCGCCCGGGGGACCGACCCGATTGCGTGTGGAGATTCCTTGCGAGTGGACCGATCGCTCCGTGTAGTCCTGGCCGAGGACAGCGTGCTGCTGCGCGACGGACTGACCGGCCTGCTCGGCCGGTTCGGCCACCAGGTGGTCGCGGCGGTCGGGGACGCGGAGGCACTCGTGGCGGCCGAGGCCGAACACGCCCCGGACATCGTCGTGACGGACGTCCGGATGCCGCCCGGCTTCCAGGACGAGGGCCTGCACGCCGCGATCCGCCTGCGCACCCGGCGCCCCGCGCTCCCCGTGCTGGTCCTGAGCCAGTACGTGCAGCGCACCTACGCCGCCGACCTCCTCGACTCCGGCGACGGTTCGGGCGTCGGCTACCTGCTCAAGGACCGGGTCGGCCAGGTCGAGGAGTTCGTCGACGCCCTGCACGAGGTCGCCGACGGCGGCACGGTCGTCGACCCGGAGGTCGTACGCCAGCTCCTGCGCCGCCGCCGCGACCCCCTGGAACGCCTCACCCCCCGCGAACGCGAGGTGCTCGCCCTGGTGGCCCAGGGCAGATCGAACGGCGCCATCGCCCGCGAACTGGTCGTCTCCGAGGCGGCGGTGGGCAAGCACATCGGCAACATCCTCGCCAAACTCGACCTTCCCCCCGCCGACGAGACACACCGCAGGGTCCTGGCAGTCCTGACCTACCTCCGCGCCTGACCCACAGGGTCCCGGTCCCGCCGGGCGCCGCTCCTGGCCCTCCCGGGCGGAACCCCGGTCACCAGGTCTTATGCCGTCACTACGCGGTCTTCGCTAGCGTGCACCCGCCCGAGAAAAAAGGCCCTCCCGATCGGAGGGCCCATGGGCCTGCGTGCTGTGCGCCCCCGGCAGGACTCGAACCTGCGGCCAAGTGCTTAGAAGGCACCTGCTCTATCCACTGAGCTACGGGGGCCGGTGGTGGCCTCGGCGGACTGGAGCCCTGGGGCCGGGCCGGTCGGTGACCAGCCGGAACAAGGATAGAGCTCCTGTCGCCTCGTCCTGGTTGCTTCACCTGCGTGGCACGATGTGGAGGTTCGGTGAAGCGAACCGATAATCGCAGGTAGGTGGGATTCGCGCACCGCTTTTGGCGTCTCGCGCGCCGGGTGTTGTGCACTCGTTATGCCTGCGCCCCACTCGTCCCCTCTGTCCCGACTCCATTTTCGATGGAGAACCGGCGCGCAGAGGTGGCTATACGCTTCAAAAAGGCTCCAAAATTGGGCATTCTTCGCATGTGGTGACCTTGGATGGACGGCCTCAGCTCATCGACGCACTTTCCGCCCTGCGCGACCGTGTCGCTGCGGTGCGTCTTCCGCTTCCGCTGCCGGGGGCGGCGCGTGCCCGGCAGACCCGGGACGAACTGCTCGCCCAGCTCGACGACTACCTGCTTCCCCGACTGAGGGATCCCGAAGCACCCCTGCTCGCGGTCGTGGGCGGATCGACCGGCGCGGGGAAGTCGACGCTCGTCAATTCCCTGGTGGGGAGACGGGTCAGCGAGGCCGGGGTGCTGCGGCCGACCACCCGGACACCTGTGCTGGTCTGCCACCCGGACGACCACCACTGGTTCGCGGGGGTGCGCGTGCTGCCGCAGTTGACCAGGGTCTGGCTGCCCCCGCAGGAGACCGGCGACCCCGGCAGGTGCGACGGCCTCGACGAGCTCGACGGGGGCGAGGAGGAGGACGCGAACTCGTTGCGCGTCGAGACCGCGCCCGGGATGCCGCGCGGGCTCGCGCTGCTCGACGCGCCCGACATCGACTCGCTCGTGGTGCGCAACCGGGTGCTGGCCGCCGAGTTGATCTGCGCCGCGGACGTGTGGGTGATGGTGACCACGGCCTCCCGGTACGCGGACGCGGTGCCCTGGCATCTGCTGCGCACCGCCAAGCAGTACGACGCCTCGCTCGTCACCGTCCTGGACCGGGTGCCGCACCAGGTGATCGGCGAGGTCTCCCGGCAGTACGGGGCGCTGCTCACCCGGGCCGGCCTCGGCGAGGTGCCGCGCTTCACCATCCCCGAACTGCCCGAGTCGGCCGGCGGCGGCAACGGGCTGCTGCCCACGACCGCGGTCGCCCCGCTGCGGGCCTGGCTCAGCCACCGGGCCCAGGACCCGGCGGCCCGCCAGCAGGCCGTCGGGCGCACGGCGGCCGGGGCCATCGCCTCGCTGGACGTGCGGATGCTGGAGCTGGCGGGGGCCGTCGCGGCCCAGTACGCGGCGTCGGTACGGCTGAGCGGGGTGGTCGAGGACGCGTACCGGACGGAGGGCGCCCGGGTGCGGCGGAGGCTGCGCAGCGGCGGCGTGCTCGCCGGGGACGCCCGGACCAGATGGCGCGGCTACCCCCTGTACAGCACCTCCGAGGAACTCCTCGAAGCGCTGGTCGAGAGCCTCGCCACGCTCCTGCAGTGCGCCGTGGCCGCCGCCGACGAACAGATCCGCACGACCTGGCGGCGCGATCCGGCGGCCGGGGTGTTCGGCTTCGAGGACGTCGGCCGGGAGGCCGGGGGATGGGGGCCCGCCGAGGACATCCGGGGCCGGATCGCCATGGCCGTACGGCGCTGGTGGCGGGTCCTGGAGGAACTGGCCGAGGAGGAGGTGCGCAGGCTGGAGCGCAACGCCGCACCCGACGCCGGGACCGTGACGGCGCTGCTGGCCGCCGCGCTGCTCGGCGGCCGCCGCACCCGCGGTGCCGGGGAGCAGCTCGCCGAACGGATCGGCGCCCAGGGCGCGCTGCGGCTGCGCGACAAGGGCGGGGCCCTGCTCACCGACTGCCTCGACCGGGTGCTGAACGGCGAGCGCGACCGGCGGCTCGCCCCGCTCGACGCGCTCGACGTGGCCCCGGAGCCGCAGGCCGAACTGATCGCCGCGCTGTCCGTACTGCAGAAGGAGAGGTGGCAGTGATGACTGCCGTCACCGACGAGGGAACCGGCCGGGGCGGGAGCCCCGCTCCGCACGGGAACCGGGACGCCGACGTCCCGGGGTGCAGGACCGGTACGAGGACGGGTACGGGCCCGGCCGCCGAAGGCGCCGTACGGGCGGCGGACACCGGCCGGGACATCGACGACGAGGGGCGTGCCGACGGCGGGGCGGACCGTCCGGCCGAGCCGGGCCGGGAGTGGAACGACGGGCTCATCGCCCGGCGGGCCGCCGCCAGGACGGCCGACCCCGAACCCGAGACCGTGGGCGACGACGACGCGCGGCTGCCCCAGGTCGAGGCGTACGTGCCCTCCGGCGGTCCGCTCCGGCCGAGGCTGGACGCGCTGCGCGAACTCGTCGGGCTGTCCAGGGCCCGGCTCGACGGGGCCACCCTCGCCGAGGCGGGGCGGGTGCTCGACGAGGCGGCGGCACGGCAGCGGCTCTCCTCCCGGCACACCGTCGTCGCCATCGCGGGAGCGACCGGAAGCGGCAAGTCGACCCTCTTCAACACCCTCGCGGGCGCCCAGATCTCCGACACCGGGCTGCGCAGGCCGACGACCTCCGCCCCCATCGCCTGTTCCTGGACCGACGGGGCCGCGGGCCTGCTGGACCGGCTCGCCGTCCCGGGGCGGCTGAGGCGCAGGCCGCAGCAGAGCGGCACGGAGACCGACGAGGCACTGCAGGGGCTCGTCCTGGTCGACCTGCCCGACCACGACTCGGCGGCGACCGGCCACCGCGACCAGGTCGACCGGGTGCTCGCGCTGGTCGACGCGGTGATCTGGGTCGTCGACCCGGAGAAGTACGCGGACGCGGCGCTGCACGAGCGCTATCTGCGGCCGCTCGCCGGGCACGCCGAGGTCACCTTCGTCGTCCTCAACCAGATCGACCGGCTGCCCGGCGACACCGCCGACCAGGTCCTCGACGACCTGCGCAGGCTGCTCGACGAGGACGGCATGGCCCTGGGCGAACACGGCGAACCCGGCGCCACCGTCATGTCCCTGTCCGCGCTCACCGGCGAGGGGGTGGGCGAACTGCGCGAGATGCTCGGCCGGTTCGTCCAGGAACGCACCGCGGCGGCCCGCCGGCTCTCCGCGGACGTCGACGTCGCCGCGGCCAGGCTCCGCCCGGTGTACGTGGCCGAGGGGCGGGCCGGTCTCGGCGAACAGGCCCGCGAGGAGTTCGCCGACCGGCTCGCGGAGGCCGTCGGGGCGGCGGCGACGGGTCAGGCGGCCGAGCGCGAGTGGCGCCGCAACGCCGGACGGGCGTGCGGCACGCCGTGGTTGCGGCTGTGGCGCTGGTACGAGTCCACCAGGCGGCCCGGGAGCCAGGAGCGTCCCGCGCAGCCCGCGCCCCCCGAGGAGCGGCTCACCTCCCGGCAGCGCGTCGAGCAGGCGGTCCGGGCGGTGGCGGACGAAGCCGCGGACGGGTTGCCGGGCCCCTGGGCGCAGGCGGTCCGCGAGGCGGCTGTGAACGGTGCGGAGGGGCTGCCGGAGGCGCTCGACGAACTGGTCGAGCGGGCCGGGGCCGTGGAGGAGCGGGGCCGGGCGAACGGTACGGGCGGAGCCGACGGCGCGGGCGAGGAGGGGCGCGGCGCGGCGGCCGGGGAACCGGGGGCGGCCGGGACCTCCGGCGCGGCGCACGGCGGGCGGGCGAACGGGCGGCCGCCGAGGCCGAAATGGTGGCCGGCCGCCGTGCTGGCCCAGGTGTCGATGACGCTGCTGCAGGTCTTCGGCGGTCTCTGGCTGGTCGGCCAGATCGTCGGGTTGCTCGAACCGGGCTTCGTCGTCCCGGCCCTGGTGATGCTGGCCGGGGTCGTCGGAGGCCCCCTGGTGGAGTGGTCGTGCGTGGCCGCGGCGCGCGGGCCGGCGCGACGGTACGGGCAGGAGGCCGAGCGGCAGTTGCGCGAGGCGGCGGCGGCGTGCGGGCGGGCACGGGTCCTCGACCCGGTGGCGGCCGAACTCGCGCGGTACCGCGAGGTGCGGGAGAGGTACGTGACGGTGACGGAGATTTCCACAACCGGTACGTAGTCCACAGGCCCCGGCAGGATTCCCGCCTCTCCTCCAACCTGGGACCGGTGGCCGCGCGGAAGCGGTCACCGGTCCGGGGACCGAAGGGGAGGCGGAGTCATGAACGACACCTTGGTGACGCTGGTGGGCAACGCGGCGACGGGCGTGGAGTTCCGGGAGACGGCGTCCGGCGGAATGGCTCGATTCCGTTTCGCGGTGACGCCGCGTCGCTGGGATCGCGGGAAACAGCTCTGGACCGACGGACACACCAGCTTTTTCACCGTGTGGGCCTGGCGGGCGCTGGCGCTGAATCTGTCCGGTTCCGTTTCCATCGGGGAACCGCTCGTCGTGCACGGCAGGCTGAAGGTGCGTGAGGAGGAACGGGAGGGGCGGCGGAAGACGTTCGTGGACATCGAGGCGGTCGCGGTGGGCCACGACCTGACGCGGGGGACGGCCGCGTTCCGGCGGGTGGCGAAGGGGGAGCCCGTCCCGGCGATCCCCGTGGGGAGTTCGGGCGGGGCGGGCGGTCCGGGCGGCGGCGACCCGTGGGACAGCAGGGGAAGCGACGGGGGCGGCGGGGGCGGTGGGGGAGACGGTGGTGGGGGCGGTGCGGGGGAGGAAGGAGAGGAGCGGGCCGTGCGGCGGAGGAGCGGGCGGTCCACGGGGCGTCAGAAGGCCGGCGGGGAGGTCGGCGAGCAAGCCGGAGGGGAACTCGCCCCGGTTCCGTGAACGGTCCGGTCCGGACGGCCGGACAGAACATGAACCGGAGAGGACGGGGCGGTTCCGGGGCCGAAGGGGCGAGAGGAACATATGCGAGATCGGCGATAACGATTCCGATTCGGAATGGTTGTACGACGGTACGACTGGGGACTGTTCATCTTTTCGTCCCTAGGATTCCCCCGTACTCACGGGGCACTTGAGTCGACTGGCAGGACAATCCCCACACGCGTATCGGGCGCGGAGGGTCCTGCCCGGAGGGGAATTCTGTGTTTTCTGCTTCTTCAGCGACCGCTTCGCCGTCCATGGAGACGACGACCGGATCTTCACGGCGGCGCGGCATAACCAGGCTGGCCGCGTCCGTGGTGGCGTCCGGGCTGGTCATGGCAGGCGCCCTCGTCGGCGCGGGCAGCGCGGTCGCCGACGAGACCCCGCAGCACCAGGGCGGCGCGGCCGCGGTTCTGGACGGGTTGAAGACCTACGACCGCGCTGTGCTCCACGCGGACGGCAAGAACCAGCAGCTGCCCGCCGGTCTCTTCGAGATGACCGTCGACGGCGGCGGCAAGCTCAAGACGTACTGCATCGACATCCACAACCCCACCCAGGACCAGGCGAAGTACCTGGAGACCCCCTGGGACCAGACCTCGCTCAACACCAACAAGAACGCGGGCAAGATCCGCTGGATCCTGGAGCACTCCTACCCGCAGGTCGACGACCTCGCGGCGCTCGCCAAGTCGGCCGGCACCGGCCCGCTCACCGAGAAGACCGCGGCGGCGGGCACCCAGGTCGCCATCTGGCGCTACTCGGACAACGTCGACGTCGAGGCCCTCGACGGCCAGGCCGAGAAGCTCGCCGACTGGCTGGAGAAGAGCGCCGTCGACCAGGCCGAGCCCAAGGCGTCCCTCGCCCTGGACCCCGCCGCGGTCTCCGGCAAGTCCGGTGAGAAGCTCGGCCCGATCACCGTCCGCACCAACGCCGGCCAGGTCTCCGTGACCCCGCCCGCCGACGCGGCGAGCGGCGTCAAGGTCACCGACAAGAGCGGCAAGCCCGTCACCACCGCGGCCAACGGCGCCGAGCTCTACTTCGACGTCCCGGCGGGTGCCGCCGACGGCACCGCCTCGCTGACCGTCCAGGCCACCACCTCGGTGCCGGTCGGCCGGGCCTTCGCCGGTGTCACCAAGAGCCAGACCATGATCCTGGCCGGCTCCAGCGAGTCCACGGTCTCCGCGACCGCCACCGGCACCTGGGCCAAGAAGGGCGCCATCCCGGCCGTCTCGGCGAAGAAGAACTGCGCCAAGGGCGGCGTGGACGTCACCGCGAGCAACGAGGGCGACGAGGCGTTCACCTTCGAGCTGGCCGGTGCGAAGCACACCATCGAGGCGGGCAAGTCCGAGACGGTCACCATCCCGGTCGCCGAGGACCAGGCGTACGACTTCACGATCACCGGCCCCGGCGGCTTCAGCAAGACCTTCAAGGGCGTCCTGGACTGCAAGACCAGCGGCAGCACCACCGGCGGCACCGACACCCAGACCGGCGGGGAAAAGCCCGCTCCGGCCACCTCCGGCGGCAGCGCCACCGGCGGCTCGGGCGACCTCGCCGAGACCGGTGGCTCCAGCGCCACCCCGGTCATCGCGGGCGTCGCGATCGTCCTCGTCGTCGTCGGCGGCGGCGCGGTCTTCCTGCTCCGCAAGCGCAAGGCTCAGGCCTCCGCCTGATCGAGCAGTGACCGAGGGCGGGCGGATCGTCACGCCCGCCCGGTGACGGCCCCGGTACGCCGCCGCGCACGCTGATCACAGCGTCCGCAGGCCCGTACCGGGGCTTTCGCGTGCCCGGGGCGGCTTCGCACGGGGGCTCCGGGCTCTTCGTGCGGGGCCCCGGGCCCGGGGCCCCGTGCACCGCCCCGTACGGGCCCGTGCACCGACCCGTACGGGATCTCCGCGGCCGGAGGCCGTACTGGTTTCCGTCCGGGTGCCGACGTCAGGCAAGATGGGTGTATCTGCCCACACCTCTATTGCTGCCGGACGGTTTCTCTTGGCTGAGTACATCTACACCATGCGCAAGACGCGCAAGGCGCACGGCGACAAGGTGATCCTCGATGACGTCAACCTGAACTTCCTGCCCGGCGCGAAGATCGGTGTCGTGGGCCCCAACGGCGCCGGCAAGTCCACGGTGCTGAAGATCATGGCGGGCCTGGAGCAGCCGTCCAACGGCGACGCGTTCCTGTCGCCCGGCTTCACCGTCGGCATCCTCATGCAGGAGCCGCAGCTCGACGAGACGAAGACCGTCCTGGAGAACGTGCAGGACGGCGCCGCCGAGATCATGGGCAAGCTCAAGCGCTTCAACGAGGTCGCCGAGCTCATGGCGACCGACTACTCCGACGAGCTCATGGACGAGATGGGCAAGCTCCAGGAGGTCCTGGACCACGCCAACGCGTGGGACCTGGACGCCCAGCTGGAGCAGGCCATGGACGCGCTGGGCTGCCCCCCCGGCGACTGGCCGGTCGTCAACCTCTCCGGTGGCGAGAAGCGCCGCGTGGCGCTCTGCAAGCTCCTCATCGAGGCCCCGGACCTGCTCCTCCTCGACGAGCCCACCAACCACCTCGACGCCGAGTCGGTGAACTGGCTGGAGCAGCACCTCTCGAAGTACGCGGGCGCCGTCGTCGCCGTCACGCACGACCGGTACTTCCTGAACAACGTCGCCGAGTGGATCCTGGAGCTCGACCGCGGCCGCGCCCTGCCGTACGAGGGCAACTACTCCACGTACCTCGACAAGAAGGCCGCCCGCCTCAAGGTCGAGGGCCGCAAGGACGAGAAGCGCGCCAAGCGGCTCAAGGAAGAGCTGGAGTGGGTCCGCTCCAACGCCAAGGGCCGGCAGACCAAGTCCAAGGCCCGTCTCGCCCGTTACGAGGAGATGGCGGCCGAGGCGGACAAGATGCGGAAGCTGGACTTCGAGGAGATCCAGATCCCGCCGGGCCCGCGGCTCGGTTCCATCGTCGTCGAGGTCGAGAACCTCTCGAAGGCCTTCGGCGACAAGGTCCTCATCGACGACCTGTCGTTCACGCTGCCGCGCAACGGCATCGTCGGCGTCATCGGTCCGAACGGCGCGGGCAAGACCACGCTGTTCAAGATGCTCCAGGGCCTGGAGACCCCCGACAGCGGCTCGGTCAAGATCGGTGAGACGGTCAAGATCTCCTACGTCGACCAGTCCCGCGCCAACATCGACCCGAAGAAGACCCTCTGGGCCGTCGTCTCGGACGAGCTGGACTACATCAACGTCGGCCAGGTCGAGATGCCCTCGCGGGCGTACGTCTCCGCGTTCGGCTTCAAGGGCCCGGACCAGCAGAAGCCGGCCGGTGTCCTGTCCGGTGGTGAGCGCAACCGCCTCAACCTGGCGCTGACGCTCAAGGAGGGCGGCAACCTGCTGCTCCTCGACGAGCCCACCAACGACCTCGACGTCGAGACCCTGTCCTCGCTGGAGAACGCCCTCCTGGAGTTCCCGGGCGCCGCGGTGGTCATCTCCCACGACCGCTGGTTCCTGGACCGGGTCGCCACGCACATCCTGGCGTACGAGGGCGACTCCAAGTGGTACTGGTTCGAGGGCAACTTCGAGTCGTACGAGAAGAACAAGGTCGACCGCCTCGGTGCGGACGCGGCCCGTCCGCACCGTGCCACGTACAAGAAGCTCACGCGAGGCTGATCGTCTTGGCTCGTCACATCTACAGCTGCCCGCTGCGCTGGTCGGACATGGATGCCTTCGGCCACGTGAACAACGTGGTCTTCCTCCGCTACCTGGAGGAGGCGCGCATCGACTTCATGTTCCGGCTGGCGCCGGGGGACGGCTCGCCGTCCTTCTCGGGCGGGTCCGTCGTGGCCCGGCACGAGATCGACTACATACGGCCGCTGGTCCACCGGCACACGCCGGTGACCATCGAGTCATGGGTCACGAAGATCGGCGCGGCGTCACTGACGATCGCGTACGAGATCAAGGACCCGGACACGGTGTACGTACGGGCCTCGACGATAGTCGTGCCGTACGACCTGGCCCAGTCGCGGCCCCGTCGGATCTCCGACGAGGAGCGGCTCTTCCTCGAGCAGTACATGGCCGAGGAGCCCGCTGCGGTATGACGGTGCCCGTACGGTCGCTGGAGTTCGCCGACACGAGGGAGGCCGCGGATCTCGCGGCCTTCCTCGGCCGGCTGCTCCACTACGACCGGGCCGCCGCGGTGCGGCTGCAGGCGGGCGGCGGGGCGCTGGCCGTGTTCGGCAGGCCGCCGTCGTTCGAGGTCCTGGCGATCCGGGCGGCGCGGCTCGCCGTCCCGGACGAGTTCGACGTCACCGTGTCCGCCGGTGAGCTCCTCGAATCCCTGGAGGAGTCGACCGGCGCGGGCGCGATCCCGGCCCCCGTCACCGGGCCGCCGTGGACGGGCGTGCTCCCGCCGCGCGGCGGCTGGCGGGAACAGCCGGGACTGCCGGGGCCTCCGGCCCTGCGCGGCGCCGTCGCCGCCGCCGTGGCCGAGTTCCGCAGCCGCGACGAGGCGCTGCCCGAGGAACGCCGCACCCGGGCGGAACGGGACCTGATCGGCCGCGAGATCTGGTCCCGGACGGTCGGTGGCACGGCCCTCCCGCTGCGCGCCGTGCACGCCGCCCAGTCGCTGGGCTTCCTGCGCGCGGCACCGGACTTCCCGGTCGCCCTGCTCGCGGCCGGTTCCTGGCTGCGGCTGCGCACCCCGTTCGGCTCGATCGCCCTGCGCGGCCAGGGAGGCGGCCTCGGCACCCTCGCGGTGACGGTGGGCGCGGGCTGAGACCCGGGAGCCGAGAGGCGCGGGCCGGGAGCCGAGCGAGCCGGGGTCCGTAGCGGTACCGGTTCCGCAGCGGTGCCGGGTCCGGGCCCGTAGCGCCGTCGGGGCCGGGCCTCCGTCGGTCAGTCGCCCTTCCCGGTGCGCGGGCAGGTCAGGTCGGCGCCGGGCAGGGTGCCGTCGCGCAGGTAGTCGTCGACGGCCCGGTCGGCGCAGGGGACGGGAGTGAGCCCGGCGGATCCGCGCCCGTACACCCCGTGCGCGCGGATGTCCGCCGTCACCAGCCGGGAACCGGTCAGCCTGCGGTGCAGGGCCAGCGCCCCCTCGTAGGGGACGTTGTTGTCGCGCCGGGCCTGGAGCATCAGCACCGGCACGGCGTTCCCGATCACCGGGGCGGGCTCGCGGGACGTGCTCGTCCAGAACGCGCACGGGGCCGTCATGCCGTTGACGAGCGGGCCGAAGACGGGCTGGTCGGCACGGCTGCGCTCCATGTTCGTCCAGTACGTCTCCGGGTCCTTCGGCCAGCCGCCGGACGGCCAGCCGCGGTCCCCGCACATGAAGAGCGCCCCGCCCAGCATGCTGTCCGCCAGCTCGGGCGAACCGAGCAGTTCGAGCAGGGCGGCGAGCTCCGGTCCCGGCTCGACCGGCCTGCCCGCGGCGGCGTCGGTCAGATCGCGCACCGTACCGGCGAGCGCAGGGTCGTACTCCGCGTGCTGGATGAACTGCCTCAGCACCAGCCGCAGCAGCGGCGCGTCGAGCCGGACCCCGGAGACGGTGACCGGACGCCGCTCGGCGCCGTCGAGCAGCCGCTGGACGCTCGCCCGGACCCGGGCGGGAGTCGTGCCGAGCCGGTAGGCGGTGTCCCGTCGCGCGGTCCAGCCGGCCCATTCGTCCAGGGCCGCTTCGAGGGGCGCGCCCGCCCGTTGGAACAGCTCGTACTGGGTGGCCGCCGGGTCGGTCGAGGAGTCGATGACGACGCGGTCGGCGCGGCGGGGGAACATCTGGGTGTAGACGGCGCCCAGGTCGGCCCCGTACGAGACGCCGTAGTACGACAGCCGGCGCTCGCCCAGCGCCGCACGGATCGCGTCCATGTCGCGGGCGACGTTCCGGGTCGTGGCGTGCGGCAGGAGCCGGGCGTTGTCGCCGTGCGTCCGGCAGCGGCGCGCGGTGTCGCGGGCGGACCGCACCGACCGCTCGAAGTCCGCGCGGCGGGTCGTGGTCGGGCCGGGTGCGGGCGCCGGGGCGGCGGGGCCGCAGGTGATCGGGGTGGACCCGCCGAGGAAGCGCGGATCGAAGCCGATCAGGTCGTAGCGGTCCGCGACGTCCTTCAGCGCCGGTCGCAGGGCGAGCGTGCTGTCGAGGCCGGTGCCTCCCGGGCCGCCCGGATTGGACAGCAGGACGCCCCGCCGTTCGCCGCGCGGCGCGGTGGCCCGGATCCGGGAGACCGCGATCCCGATCGTCGGGCCGCCGGGATCGGAATGGTCGAGGGGGACGGTCACCTCCGTGCACCGCGCGCCCGCCGCGTTCAGCGCCTGCTGCTGCGGCGGGCAGGGGCCCCAGACGAGCCGTTGGTGGACGGGGGCTGCGGGGGGTGCGGCGGGGGCGGCCGACGCGGGCACACCGCCCGCGAGTAATCCGGCCAGGCCCAGGCCGGCGGTGACCAGTGGGGCGACGCGCATCGTGCTCCTCGGATCGGGGGTACGGGATGATCTCCGCACACGACGCTAGGAGCGCACGGGCCGCCGGACCATCGGGCCACCCGGTGGAAACCACCTGGGGCAGACCCCCGGTGGAAACCACCTGGGGCAGGTCCCCGGTGGGAGCCGCCCGAGGCGGACCCCCGTCCGTCAGGGGCGCGGCTGGTCGTCCGGCCAGATCCCGATGTGGTCCTGCTCCAGCTCCAGCATCACCCGGTGCTCCATCCCGAGCGCCTCCGTGTAGTCGGCGGGCAGTTGCAGCCGGCCCGCGCGGTCGAGCATCGCGTACTCCCGTGCCACCTGGGACTCCTGGCCCGTCGCCGCGTCCACCTCGGTGCGGCGCAGCACCTCGGAGGACGTGCGGCCGTCGCGGATGGCGACCGTGCGGCGGACCTCGGACGCCACCGTCTGGTCGTGGGTGACGATCACGATCGTGGTGCCGAGCTCCTCGTTGGCGCGGCGGAACGCGGCGAAGATCTGCTCCCCCGTGGCCGAGTCGAGCTCGCCCGTCGGTTCGTCGGCGAGCAGCACCGACGGGTTGTTGGCGAGCGCCACCGCGATCGCCACCCGCTGCTGCTGGCCGCCGGAGAGCTGCTGCGGGCGCCGGTCGCGGCAGTCCGCGATGTCCAGGATCCGGAGCAGCGAATCGGCGCGGGCGATCCGTTCGGCGTTCCGGCCCCGGCCGCGCAGCTGCATCGGCAGGGTGACGTTCTGGACGGCGGTGAGGTACGGGAGCAGGTTGCGGGCGGTCTGCTGCCAGACGAAGCCGACGACCTCCCGGCGGTAGCGGAGCCGTTCCTTCTGCCCCATCGCCAGCAGGTCGCGGCCGGCCACCTTCGCCGACCCGGCCGTCGGCACGTCGAGGCCCGCCAGGATGTTCATCAGGGTCGACTTGCCGCTGCCGGAAGCGCCGACCAGGGCCATCAACTCGCCCTCGGTGACCAGGAGGTCGAGGCCCTGGAGGGCCTGTACCTCGACCCCGTCCGCGGAGAAGATGCGGACCAGCCGGTCGCAGGCGATCAGCGCGTCGTGCCCGTAGGAGGGCCGGTCGCGGCGGGCGGTGGCCCGCTGTTCGAGCTCGGCGAGGGTGCTGCCGGTCGACGGTGACGTCATCGGGGGTCTCCTGCCCTGAGTTCGGTGATCGATCCGCGACGGCCGGCCCACCATGCCTGGACGGCGGCCATCGCGGCGGTGAGGACGACCACGCCGAGTGCCGGAAACACCAGCGACCACGGGTCGGGCCGCAGGTGGGCGGCGTCCGGCGCGGTGGCGCCCGGCCCGTCGAAGAGCGCCAGCCCCACGAGGTCGACGCCCGGGGCCAGCAGCGTGATCGCCGCCCAGCCGACCAGCACCCCGCCGAGGGCCGCGGGCAGGGCCTGCGGCAGCGATTCCAGCCACAGCAGCCGCCTGCCCTGCCGGGAGGTGAGGCCCATGGTCCGCAGCCGGGCCAGCAGGGCGATGCGCTCCGGCGCGGTGCGCAGCAGCGACAGCAGGACGGCCAGCAGGGCGTAGCCCGCCCCGACCGCGACCGCCGCCGCGTAGATCCCGCGCGCCCCCTGCTGCATCGGGGTGTCGACGAACGCCGCCCGCTCCTCGGCGCGCAGCCGTACGGAGACGCTCTTGCCCGCGGGCCGGACGGCGTCCCGCAGCGCCTGCGGGTCCGGGTCCCCGGCCACCAGCAGGGTCGTGGTCAGCTTCCGGGTGAGTGCCGCGGAGTCGACGAGCAGGAACTCGTGGCCGGGGACGGCGGCGGTGCGCGGCACGGTCCCGACCACCCGCACCCTGAGATCCCCGGCCGGGGTGGTCAGGTCGCGCGGCCCGTCGCCCAGTTCCGCGGCGGTGGCCGGCGAGGCGATCACCGGTACGACCACGCTCCCGGCCTCGCCCCTGGCGGCCCGCAGCCGGTCGGCCCGGAACGTCCCCAGGTCCGTCGTACGGGCCAGCCCGGCGTACGCGTCGGGGTCGACGCCCAGCACGACCGTGTTCTTCATGCTGCCGGAGCCGTCCGCGGCGGGCGGCATCGGCACCTCGGTCACCACCTGCACCGCGGCCACCTGCCGTACGCCGTCCGCCTCCCGGACCTCCCGGACCAGCCGGTCCGGGAGCGGCACCGCGTCGAGCGGTCCGCTGATCCGGGCGTCCGCTCCGACCGCGAGCACCGCAGCCCGGTCCCGGGCGCCCGAGACCCCGGCGAGGACCGAACCGCCGAACGCCGCCGTGGTCAGCGCCAGCAGCAGCGCGAGCAGCGGCAGCGCACCGGCCGCCGAACTCCGCCCGGCACGGGCCAGCGACAGGAAGCCGATCGCCCCGCGCCGCCGGGAGACGGCCCGCGAGGCCAGCCGCAGCGGCCACGGCAGCAGCCGCACCAGGACCAGCGCCGCGATCAGCCCGACGAGCACCGGGGCCGCGCTGACCAGCAGGTCGCCGCCGTCGCCGTCCGCCGTGCCGCGCCGCCGCAGCCCGACCACCGCACCCACCGCCAGCACCAGCACGGTGAGCTCGGCGACCGTACGCAGCCGGGACGGGCGGGCGTCCATCAGGTCGTCCCGGGTGTCGGACAGCCGCAGCCGGCGGTGCGGCAGCACCGCTCCCACCGGAACCGCGACGCAGATCAGCGCGGCGACGAAGGCCGGCCCGGCCACCGAGGGCCACAGCCGGGCCGGTCCGAAGAACGGCAGCGCGGCCAGCAGCCCCAGCGCCGCCGCGGGCACCGCGACCACCGCCGTCTCGGCGAGCAGTCGCCCGCCCATCCCGGCCAGCGAACCGCCGCGGGCCCGCAGCAGCGCCAGTTCCTCCCGGCGCCGCCCGCCGATCAGCCCGGCCGTCATCAGCAGCACCACGGCGGCGACGGCCCCGACGCCCACGGCGGCCACCGTGACGACCGGCTCGATCGCCATGTGCAGCGTGTCGTACCCGGCGAGGATCCGGTCCAGTTCGGTCCGGAAGGCCGCGTTGTCACCGGCCGTCGCCCGCAGCCGCACCAGTGCCGGGCCGCCCTCCAGCGAGGCGAGCGCCGAGCGCAGCCCCGGCACGTCGTCGGCGGCCAGCCCGGAGGCGTCCGGCGGGAACCGCCAGAACATCTCCGGCTCGCCGGTCGAGCCGAGCAGGGCGGGCCCGGCGTCCGGCGCGAGCAGCACGGCCGCGGTCCAGTAGTAGCGGGGCGGGTTCGGGGGAGGCGGGGTCGGGACCGGCTCGGGCACGAAGGCCGGGGTCCGCAGCAGCGGATCGGCCGACCAGTAGGTGCTCCGGGGCTTCTCGGGGGTGACGATGCCGGTGATCCGTACGGTCAGGTGCTCCCCGGCCCGGGTCGGTACGGAGAGCGTCGAGCCGGGCTTCGCCCCCAGCACCTTCGCGGTCTCCTCGGTGATCGCGCCCTCCACCTCGCCGGTGTCCTCGGTGACCGTGCCGCGCACGGTGGGCCAGGCCCCGGAGCGCAGTGCGGCGTGGCGGGGGAGGTCCGACAGGGTGGTGTAGCTCAGCTGCGGATCGAGCCCTTCGGGCCGGGGCAGCCAGGCCTCCTTCGCGATCAGCGCCTTGCTGGTGCCGAAGCCGTACGAGGACTCCTCGGCGCCGGGCCGCACCCCGGCGGGCAGCGCGGCGCGGGCCTTCTCGTGGACGGTCCCCAGCGCCGCGTCGCGCACCGCCGCCTCGCGCTCGGCCGGGGCCATCTGGAGGCTGGGCTGCGGGCTGATCAGCTCCATGACGCTGTGCCCGGGGGTGGCGGCGGTGATGTCGTGGCGCAGCCCGTCGGTCCCCTGGCGCTCCACCGCGCGCGGGAAGAGGGCCGCGAGGAACGACGTGACCAGCACCAGCAGGGCCAGCGCCCAGGCGGTGCCGGGCGCGGTGCGCAGCCGGGTACGGACCCAGGGGGCGCAGGCGGCGGGGGCGCTGCCCCGGACGGAACGCGTGGTCATGTCAGTCGTCCCCCTGGGTACGCAGCGAGGTCGCGGGGTCGGAGCGGCGCATGGCGAGCGCCACGACGACCACCAGCGGCAGTGCGGCGACACCCGCCAGCAGCGCCGCGGTCTGTCCGGCGGGCAGCTGCACCAGCACGCCGGGCACCGGTGCGGTGGCCTGTCCGGTCAGCACGATGAGCGGCACGACGACCCGGTTGAGCACGGTCCCGAGCACGGCCCCGACCAGCAGCGCGATGGCGATCAGCACCCCCTGCTCGGCGGCGATCATTCTGGTCAGCCTGCGGCGCGGGGCGCCCAGTGCCCGCAGGACGGCGAACTCGCCGGTCCGTTCCCGCTGCGCGCCGATCGCGTTCACCGCGAAACCGACCGCGGCCAGGGCTGCGGCGACCACCGCCACGGCGGGCAGCGCGGACTGCGGCCCGGCCCCCAGCGGGTCGCCGACCAGGTCCCGGGCGATCTCGTCGCGCACCAGGACCTGGGCCGGGTCGGTGTCGGGCCGGGCCCGCAGCGCGGCGGCGACCTCGTCGGCCCGGCCCGGGGCGGTGCTCAGCCACCACTCGTCGGCGGTGAACGAGGCGGCGGAGCGCCCGGAGAGGACCTGGCCCACGGCCCCGAGGTCCAGCAGCATCGCCCCGCCGTCCCGGTCCGGGACCCGGCCGGAGTCGTCCGCACCGGAGCCGGGGCCCATGGTCGGCAGCCGCCGCACCACGTCCGCGATCCGCACCCGGACCTTCTCCCCGGCCAGGGTGACGTCGACGTGCTGGCCCTTCTTCGCCCCGGTGGCCTTCAGGTACGCGTCGGTGACGACGGCGTTCGGCACGGGCGCCTTCGGGCGGGGCGCGGTGGCCCGTACGGAGTAGGCGGGCGCGCCCCACGAGTCGTGGGCCGCCGCGAGGTCGTAGCCGAAGGCCAGCGGGGTGCGGGCGGAGGCGGTCGCCTCCACCGGCTCCTCGTCCGTCTCCTCCCCGGAGAAGGCGAAGCCCAGCGCGGCGTTCCAGCGGAAGCCGTCGGGGACCGGGACCGGCCGTTCGGTGCCGCCGGCCGTCACGGCCCGCAGCGCGTCGATCTCCACCCGGTACGAACGGTCCGCTTCGGTCGGCGGGTTGCCGCCCAGTTCGAACCCGGTCACGGTGAAGTCGCCCGCGGCCGCCACCGCGAAGGCCACCGGATGCGGCTCGCCGTCCGCGGGCACGGCCCCGGCCGACACCCGGTAGGGCAGGCCGTAACGGTCCTCCAGCAGCACGGACAGCAGCGGCGCGGCCTCCTTCGCCGACGGGCGGCCGTGCGGCCCGGTCACCGCGATCCGCGCGTCGAACCGGACCCGCTCGCTGTTCTCCGGCAACGGCAGCCCCACCCGGACGGGCCGCGGCGCGTCGAGCGGGTCGAACAGCCGATCCCGGGACCGGTCGCCCAGGTCGTCGCGGATCAGCATGTGCTCGTCGGCGCGCGCGGTGTCCAGGACGAGGACCTCGGCGGTGCGCTCGTCGGAGAGCTCCGTGGTCGTGCGGAACGCGGGCGCCGCCTCCCGCACCCCCGGCATCCGGGCGTACGTGCCCGCCCTCGTCGGATCGTCGACGGCACCGGTCGTCACGCGCAGCGAGGCGCCCGCCCGGAAGTCCGCCTGGTCGTCCTGCGAACGGTCCCAGGACGCGCGCTGCCCGATCGCCAGCATGCCCATCGCCGACGCGAGGACCAGCAGCAGCACGGGCCCGGCGTTGCGCATCGGGCGGCGGCTGAACTGCCAGCCGGCCAGGGCCGCGATCAGCCCCCGGCCGCCCGCCGCCCGGCGCTCGGCGAGCCGGGCCACGGGCGGCAGCAGCCGCAGCGTCAGCACGGTGCCCGCGAGCAGCAGCAGCGCGGGGGCGGCGACCAGCAGCGGATCGATGCCGAGGTCGCCCTGCCGGTCCCCGCTCAGCGCACCGCCGCCGGATTGCGTGCTCCGGCCGTTCAGCTGCCAGTACGCCACCGCCGCGATCACCAGCAGACCGATGTCGGCGCCCGCCCGCAGCGGACCGGGCAGCGCGGCGGGACGACCGCCGCGGCGCTCCTGGGCACCGGCCATGAGCACGGGCGCCACCACGGCCACCGCGCAGGTGAGCGCGGTGACACCGGCGACCAGCCAGACGGTGCCGGTGAGACCGGTGTCCAGCCGCAGCCCGATCCGGGACAGTGCCCCGCGGTCCGCGAGCAGCCGGGTCAGCGGCCCGGCGAGCAGCGGGGCGACGAGCACGGCGGGCAGCGCCAGCAGCAGCGCCTCGATCGCGGCGAGCGCCGTGATCCGGCCGCGCGAGGCGCCCCGGGCCCGCAACAGCCGGGTCTCCTCGGCGCGTTCGCTGCTCAGCAGCCGGGCCACCAGCAGCAGCGCGTAACCGGCGAGCATCACCAGCTGCACGGCGACGATCACCAGCGTGGAGCGGGAGACCAGCAGGGCCCGGTCGATCTGTTCCAGCACCCGGGGGAGCGAGGTCCGCGCGGTGGCGCCGCTCTTGAACTCCGGTGCGGCCAGGAGCTTCTTCGGGGCCGCCGTCGCCGCGTCGTGCAGGGCGTCGATCTGCCCGGTGGTGACGGCGCGGAAGTCGGCGCCGGCCAGCCACGCCAGCCGGCCGGGGCTCGTCCGCCCGGCGGCGAGGACGGCGGGGTCGGCGAGCAGCGGACCGTACGTCGTGAAGGAGACCCGGCGGACGCCGCGCCCGCCGAGCTCGTCCAGCTGCCAGTACGGATCGGTCCGGTCGACGGCCTCGTACGTGCCGGTGACCAGGATGCGCAGGGGCTTCTCGGTCAGCCGGTCGGTGAGGGCGAGCGACGAACCGGGCTTCAGCTTCAGCGCGTCGGCGGCGGCCCGCGGCAGGGCGACCCGGACGGGTCCGCCGGACTTCCCGGCGCCGGATGCGGGCAGGTGGCCCGCGACGACCCGGATCCGGCTGCGGTCGAGCGAGGCGAGGTGGGTGAGGTCGGGCTCGTCGCCCCGGCCGCCGGTGGTCCGCGGCAGCGCGTACGCCCCCGACGTCTCCAGCGTCCGGACGGTCAGGGGAAGGCCGGGGAAGGTGTCGCGGGCCGTGCGCCGGGCCAGCGCGTCGGCAGCTTCCCGCCGGTCGGACGGCACCTGCGCGGACATCACCAGGGAGGCGGCGGTCGCCGACCGGTGGGTGAGCGCGTGCCGGATCGAGGCGTCACCGACGGAGCCGGAGAAGGCGGTGAGCGCGGCCAGGACCGAGGTGGTCAGCAGCACGGCGAGCACGGCCGCGGTGAGCAGCAGTCGATGGGCCCTCACCCGGAGAAAGACGAACCCCGTCACACGCGCCCCCCTGGGCCCTCATTCCACCCACGCCCCCCGGCGTTCTGCGCATGGTTTCAAGACGCGTGTGCTCTTGGAAACCGCTTCCTTACGTATTTGATGCGATTGTGATCGTTAATCGGCGAAGGGTGACCGAAATGTGTACATGGTGAGGGGTAAGGGGGTGCTCAGCCCTCGGTGTTGATCATCGAGGCGGCGGCGTAGGTCAGGTAGTCCCACAGCTGCCGGTCGTGCTCCGGTGCCAGCGCGAGCTCGTCGAGCGCCGCCCGCATGTGGCCCAGCCAGGCGTCGTGCGCCGCCCGGTCCACCCGGAAGGGGACGTGCCGCATCCGCAGCCGGGGGTGGCCGCGCCGCTCGCTGTAGGTGCGGGGCCCGCCCCAGTACTGCATCAGGAACAGCGCGAACCGGTCCTCGGCCGGACCGAGGTCCTCCTCCGGATACATCGGCCGCAGCAGCGGGTCCTCGGCCACTCCCCGGTAGAAGAGGTGCACCAGGCGCCGGAAGGTCGCCTCGCCGCCGACCTGCTCGTAGAAGGTCTGCTCCTGAAGAGTGTCGCGCGGAATCTCTGTCACCCGTCCATCGTCGCAGACGCACCGGCCGAGTACCGGGGGCCTAGGACCCCTCGAATTCCTGGCACCCGGGGCCCCGGCGCAGGAAGGTGGAGGTATGGACGCGCGCCCCGACCCGTTCGCCGCAGCCGCCGCCGAGGAGCGGTGGGCGATGGTGCGGGCGATCGTGGCCGGCGGGGCGCTGGCGGACCCGGCCTGGCGGGCCGCGTTCGAGCAGGTGCCCAGGCACCTGTTCGTGCCGTACTACTTCGTCGACGGCGGCCGGGAACGCCTGTGGTGCGAGGACCCCGACCCGGACCGGCGGGCCCGCTGGCTGCGCGGGGCGTACGAGGACGGGCCGCTGGCCACCCGCATCCGGGACGGCGAACTGATCTCGTCGAGCAGCCAGCCGTCACTGATGGCCCGGATGCTGGAGGAACTGGACGTGCGCGAGGGGCAGCGGGTCCTGGAGATCGGCGCGGGCAGCGGCTACAACGCGGCCCTGCTCGCCCACCGGCTCGGCGACGACGCCGTGACCACCGTCGACCTGGAACCGGAGATCACCGAGTCGGCCCGCCGGCACCTGGCCGCCGCCGGACACCACCCGGCGGTGATCACCGGGGACGGCGCCCGGGGCTGCCCCGGACGCGGCCCGTACGACCGGATCATCGCGACCTGCACCCTGCCGTGCGTGCCGTGGGCGTGGCCGGAGCAGTGCGTGCCGGGCGCCCGGATCCTGGCACCGTTCGCCACCGGGCTGATCGTGCTGCGGGTGCGGGAGACGGCGCACGGCAGGTGCGCCGAGGGCCGGTTCCTGCACACGGCCGCCTACTTCGTACCGCTGCGCGGCGCGTCGACGGCCCCGGTCCGGCACCCGCACACCGGCACGGTGCCCAGGCGCATCGGCGGGAACGAACTCTTCCGGTTCCTGCTGGCGCTGACCGGGGACACCCTCGACCCGCACGAGGCCCGCTCCCTCTGGGAGCGCGAGCGGCACCCCGGGCGGGAGAGGTTCGGCATCACGGTCGCGCACGGGCGGCAGTGGGCCTGGCTGGACGACCCCGAGGGGCCGTACGCCTGGCCGCTGCCCACCGCGTGACGGGGCCGGTTCCGACGTGCGACGGGCCCGGCCCCGGCAGCCGCCGGGACGGATCAGTCCCGGCGGATCGTGATCGTCGTCCACGCCCCGATGTGCACCCGGTCGCCGTCCTTGAGCGGGACGGGGACATAGGGCTGGATCGGGTCCTCGGCGCCGTTGAGCGTGGTGCCGTTGGTGGAGTTCTGGTCGACCACGGCCCAGCCGCCGTCGGGCTGCTGAACCAGCACCGCGTGCTGGTGCGAGACGCCCGGGTCCTCCGGCGGCACGGACAGGTCGATGTCGGGGGACTCGCCTGTGCTGTGCCGCCGGCGGCCGACGGTGACCTGGTTGCCGGACAGCGGAAGCTGCTGCTCCGGGGAGTACGCGGGCAGGTTCAGCCCGGTCGCCTCGGGGCCGCTGCGCTGCATCATCGCCAGGAAGTACTCACGGTCCGGGGCGATGACCGCGGTCCAGCTCGCGGGCGGCCGGTTCTGGTCGGCGCCCGGGAACGGCGACTGCCCCTGCTGCGGCGCGGGCGACTGCTGCGGGCCCTGGGGCCGGGACGGCGGCGACAGCATCCAGTCGTCGTCGCTCTTCTCCGGCGTCTGCGGCGGGGCGGGCGGCTGCGGGGCCGGCGGACCGGGCCGGTCGAAGCCGGGCGGCGCCGACTGCTGCTGGAACGACGGCGGGGACTGCTGCTGGAACGGCGGGGGCGGCGGGCCCTGCTGGAAGGCCGGCGGAGGCGGCGGACCCTGCTGCTGGAACGGCTGCGGAGGCAGGGGCGACTGCGGACCGGGGCCGGGCGGCGGCGACTGCGGACCGGGTCCCGGAGGGGGCGACTGCAGGCCGGGTCCCGGCGGCGGGGGCGACTGCGGGCCGGGGCCCGGAGCGCCGGGGTGACCGCCCTGCCCGGACAGCGGCTCGGCCGGACGATTCATCTGAGAGGGCCGCGAACCCGGGAACGGGTCGTGCTGCTGCGGGGGACCGGGCGGCTGCTGCGCCTGGAAACCGGGCGGCAGGTTGAGACCGGGCGGCGGGCCGGTGACGGCCTGCGGGGCCAGCGGCGTGTACGACGTCGCGGTGTTCGTGAGGAAGTTCCAGCGGCACTCCTCGCAGAACGGCGCCATCGCCTCACGGGGCGTGCGGCACTGCGGACAGAGCTCCGCCTGCTGGGTCGCGTCGGAACCGGCCCCCGGGGGAGGGAAGCCGTAACCGGGGGCGGGCGGCGGAGGCGGCGGCGGGGGCACCGCGCCCGCGGGCGCGCCCCCTGGCGCGCCGGTCATGCGATGGCCGCAGACCTCGCACCAGTCGTCGGAACCCGACTGGTGTCCGTTCGGGCAGGTCGGCATGTCGGCGCTTCCCCCTCTCCTTGGCCGGCCCCGGGGCCGGCGTAGTCCTTGCTCTCAGCCACCCGGTGGATCGCTCCGGCCGGGCGGCTCGGTCGTGTGTCCGTGCAGTTGTCCCGCGCCTACTTCTTGACGCGGACGGTCTTGGTCGAGCGCGTTTCGAGGGTCATCTCGTCGGCATCCGCGACCTTCGCCTTCAGTCGCACAGTACCGGTCGCGGCGTCCACGACGTCCACCACCTTCGAAAGCAGTTTCGCAGTGTCCTCGTTCCCGGAGGCCGACGCCAGCTGCACCGCACGGCCCAGTTTCGCGGTCGCGCCGTCGTAGTCGCCCGACTTGCGGGCGTCGAGTCCCTGCTGGATGACCTGGGCCAGTTCCGCCTGGCCCGTGTAGTGCGCGACCTGCGGATTGATCGAGGTGGACGCCGCCATGTCCTCGGTCCACACCGCCCGGACCAGGCCCTGGGAGAGCGTCTGCGGCACTCCGCCCGACAGGTCGGGAAGGACCAGCGAGACCCGGGAGGCCAGCATCTCCTGTCCGATTCCGGCCTGTGGCACCCGTACGCACACGTGGTAGTCACGGGACTCGTCGCCCCAGGAACCCGTGGGGTAGTCCCCGGCACGGGGGCCCGCCTCGGTGCGCCGGTCGGTCAGGTCGACCACCGAAGGCGCCACCTGCTTCACGAACTGGATCTCGACCCCGACGGGCGTCCACAGGCGCAGCGCGACGTCCGCGACCTCCTTGCCCATCGCGTTCTCCATCATCCGCGTGAAGTCCGCGGCCAGCCCCGCCGGGTCGGCGACGATGTCGGCCGTGCCGAGCAGCGCCGAGGCGACGGATGTGACCTCTTTCACCTCCCAGTCGGTGCCGACCCCGCGGGCGTCACAGGTGAAGCGGCCCGCGCAGGCGTCGAGTGCGGCCCGCAGGTCCTGCGGCGACTCGTGCTCGTTGCGGCCGTCGGTGAGCAGGATGCCGTGCCGGATGGTCACGTCGGCCGCGCCGAGCAGCCGGTCGGCCAGCTTCAGCCAGGTGCCGATCGCCGTGCCGCCGCCGGCGCTGAGCGCGCGCAGCGCCCCCTTGGCCTGCGCCCGGGTCTGCGCGTCGGCGACGGCGAGCCTGCCGTTGCCCGGGTAGACCTCCTTGGCGACGTGCGTCCCGCCGATCACCGCGAACGAGGTGCCGTCGCGCAGGGTGTCGATGGCCGCGGCCGTCGCGTCGCGGGCGTTGCGCATCTTCGTCGGCGGATAGTCCATCGAGCCCGAGCAGTCGACCATGATCACCACGGCGGCGCCCGACGGCTGCCCCGGAACGCGCGGGGACGGCACGGTGCCACCGGACAGCGGGACCCTGCCGGTGGTGCCGCCCCCGGTCGAGGTCACCGTGACGATCGCGTTGACCTCGCGACCGCCCTCCGGCAGATATTCGTTCTGGTACACCTCGACGGAGAACTGCGGCACGTTCGACTTGGAGAAGTTGGCCATCTGTTCGGCTCCTCGGTACTCCAGGCATCGGATGAGGACGGCTGGGAGAGGGAAAACGGGCGAAGACGTCGGTGGGGGATCGGACGGACGGAAACGGAGTCAAGAGTTACGGAACAGGGCTCATGCGGTGTCGCAGGCCGATCCTGCCCCTTGGGGTCGTACGGCGAACGGCAGCAGGGCCACTGTTACGTTGTCGTGGCCCCCGCCGTCGAGGGCATGGCCGACCAGCACCTGGGCGCCGTGCAGGGGGCGTCGGCCCGCGTCGGCCGGCACCGCCGCGGACATCTCGTCGGCCGACTCCGCGTAGTTCCACAGGCCGTCCGTGCACACCACCACGAGGCCGGGCCGGTCGGGCTTGAACGCCGCGGTGTGCGGCTCCAGTTCGTACGCGTCGGCGCCGAGCCACCCCGTGATGGCGTGGGCGCGCTCGTCGGCGTACGCCTCGGCCTCGTTCATCAGCCCGGCCGCCACCATCTGCGCGGCCCAGGAGTCGTCCTCGGTCAGCCGGGCCGCCCGGTGGGAGCGGTCGTCCGGCACCCAGTAGGCGCGGCTGTCGCCGACCCAGCCGACGATCAGCAGCTCGCCCACCACGACCGCGCCGACCAGGGTGCACGCCGGGGCGTTCTGGTGACGGTGCTGCTCCTGCTCCCGAACCGGCTGCCGGGCAAGGACGTTGACCGCCTCGGCGGCCGTGACGATCGCCTCGTGCATCGCCTGCTGCGGGTGGACGCCGCGCGGCAGCGACTCCAGGAGCGACTCGTTGGCGGCGCTCGCCGCGGCGGCCGACGCCTCGTCGGGGCGGCTGGCCGACGAGACGCCGTCGCAGACGATCGCGACGACGGCGGGCGAGCCGTCGGGCAGGGCGGTGGTCGAGATCGCGAACGAGTCCTCGTTGCGGTGATGGCGAAGACCCCGGTCGCTGACGGCGGCCACCGAACCGAGCTCCTGCTCCATGTGGTCGCGCTCGCGGGGCTGGGCGTGGCCGCAGTTCTCGCAGTACCCGTCGGTGTCGACACGGCCGACCCGGCAGGCCACGCACAGCCGGCCGCCGGCCGCCGACGCGGGCACGGGCGCCGGGTCCGCGACGACGGTACGGGGATCGGGCGCGCCGGCGGGCGGGGCGGCCGCGGGGGCCGGTGCGGGTGCGGCCAGCTCGAAGTCGCCCGAACCCGCCGGGGTCTCCGGGGCCTCCGGGGTGTCCGCGTCGGCCTCGCCGCTCTCCGTCACCGGCACGGCCAGGGCGACCGTCGGGTGGTCCGACGGGGCGGCGGGCACGGCCGACAGGTCGTACCCGCACGCACCGCAGAACAGGTCCCCCGGCTCCACCGGCTCGGTGCAGCCGGGGCACGGAGAAAGGGCCGTCTCCCGGGACTTCTGAGACTGCGGCTTCTGCGACATCTTCACACCCACGTCCGGGGGCGGAAACGGTTGGCCCGCTCCACCAGTTCGATCCTCTCGTCGCCGGGCTCCGCGAGCCGGGCGAGCATCCGGTACGAGCGTTCCAGCCCGAAACGCAGGCCGCGCTCGTCCAGTTCACTGCCGAGCAGCGTCCCCGGCCCGGCCCCCCGGGCGGCGGCGGGGCCGCCGGAGAGCACCCAGTCCAGCGCCGTGCCCAGGACCTCGACCGACAACTGCTCCCGGCGCACCGCGTCCAGACCGAGCCCGGCCAGCCCCGACACCTGGGCCGCCGAGGCCGTCAGGTCGGCGAGCAGCGGTTCGTCCGGGGACCGGCCGCGCAACCGGGCGCGCACCGCGGCGACCCGGGCGGCCGTGCAGTGGATCGACGCCTCCGGCACGGACTCCAGCGCCTCGACGGCCCCGACCCGGTCACCGGCGGCGAGCCGCACCCGTGCCAGGCCGAACGCGGCGCTCACGAAGCCCGGGTCGGCCGTCCACACCAGCCGGTAGTACTCGGCGGCGTTGTCCAGTTGGCCCAGGACCTCCGCGCAGACCCCCAGCGCCAGCTTGGGCGCCGGCTCGCCGGGGAACGCGTCGTACACCGCGTCGAAGGAGAGCGCCGCGCTGTCGTGGTCACCGGTCACCAGCGCGGTGACGCCGCGGTACCACACGACCCGCCAGTCGTCCGGGTGCTGCCGCTCCAGCTCGGTCAGCATCCGCTCCGCCGAGTCGGGTTCGTCCAGCTCCAGACGGGCGCGCAGTTCGCGCAGCCGGGTCTCCAGCGAGGCCGAGGGCACGGACCGCAGCGCGCCGATCAGTTCGGTGGGGGCGATGGTCATCAGACCGGCGAGGAAACCCGCGTTGGGGTCGCTCGCGTCGACCCGGGGCACGGGCAGCGCCAGCGAGGCGGACCGCACGTCGAGCCCGGCCGTCGGGGAGCCGGCCGGGGCGTGCGCCGACGTCGAGGCCGCCGGGCTGCGGGGGGCCGGAATCGCGGCCGGTGCGCCACCGGCCGACGGCCCGGCGGGCGGCAGCTGCGCCGCGCCCCGACCGGAGGGCGCCGGGGCGGCGGGCCGGGCGCCGAGCCGCGACACGTCTTCCGTCTGCTCGGGGAACAACTGCGTGTCCGTGACCCGTACTTCCGTGCCGAACAGCGTCGACAGCGCCGGGCGCGGGCGCCCCGTCTGCAACGACACCACCTCGCGCAGCACGCCCGTCAGCTGCTCCGCCATCTCCGCCGCCGAGGCGAACCGCCGCGCCGGGTCCGGGTCGGTGGCCCGCACCAGCAGCCGGTAGAACGACTCGTAGGTCCGGAACACCTCGATGTTCTCCGGATCCGGCAGCGAGTCCACGAAGACACTGGTGTAGCCCTGGAAGTCGAAGCTGAGCACCGCGAGCGTCCGGGCGACCGTGTACAGGTCGGAGGCGACCGACGGGCCGACCTCCGCGACCTCCGGTGCCTGGTAGCCCACCGTGCCGTAGATGGCCGACTCCTCGTCGTTCATCTTGCGCACCGCGCCCATGTCGATCAGCTTCAGCTGGTCCTCGGTCTGGATCGCGTTGTCGATCTTGAAGTCGCAGTACAGCAGGTTGCGGCTGTGCAGGTGGCCGAGCGCCTCCAGCGCCTCGATGCCGTACGCGCACGCCTGCTCGACCGGCAGCGGGTCGCGCTTCCCGTCGGCGGTGCGGCGTTCGTTCGCGATGTCCTTGAGCGACTTGCCGCCGACGTACTCCATCACGATGTAGCCGTCGAGCGAGCCGGTGTTCTGGTCGAGGTGCTCGACGAAGTTGTAGATCCGGACGATGTTGGAGTGCTCGATCTCGGCGAGGAAGTGGCGCTCGGAGATCGCGGCCTTCATGGCGTCCTGGTCACCGGTGTCGAGCAGGCCCTTGAGCACCACCCAGCGGTCGGAGACCGCGTGGTCGACCGCGAGGTAGACCCAGCCGAGCCCGCCGTGCGCCAGACAGCCCGCCACCTCGTACTGGCCGTGCACGATGTTGCCCTCGCGGAGCTTGGGCACGAAGGAGTACGGGTGGCCGCACTTGGTGCAGAACCCCTCCGTACGGCCCACCCGGTCGCCGCGGGACCGGCCCACCGGCGCCCCGCAGTCGGAGCGCGAGCAGAACCGCTTCCGCTCCGGCACCTCCGGGTTCTTCATCACCGCGGAGCGGGGGTCGTGGCGCGGCACGTCCGGCACCTCGACCAGGCCCATGCCCAGCCGGCCCCGGGCGGACGGGCCCGACGACGAGCCGGAGGCACGCACCGAAACCGACGGGGACGTGGCGGAGCCGGACACCCCGTGCGAGAGCCGCCCCGACACCGAACGCCGCGAGGACGACGAACGGGCGGACTCCCGGGACGAGGCCCGCGAACCGGAGCCGTGCGTGCCGGCCGTGATCCCGGTGGGCGGCGAACTCACCATCCCGTCGGGCGAGACGACCGGGGCCAGACCGCAGGTGTCGCAGTACAGCTCACCGCCGCCCATGTCCTCGTAACTGCCCTCGCACGCGGGGCGCTGGCATTCCGTACTCATCGTCGATCCCCCTGCTCGCCCCGCCGCCGCGACGGCTCCTGCGTCCTGTCCGCACCCGTGTTCATCGCCGGTCCTCCGATCCCGGTGTCCCGCGTTGGGACAGCAGTTCGGCCGCCGCCTCCTGGTAGCGCAGCACCGCCTGCCCGGCCACCCGAAGATCGCACGGCGCGCTCCACAGCATCCGGCGCGCCGCGTCGTACCGCTCGATCAGCAGCGGGTCCTCGGCCAGGCCGTGCCGGGCCACCTTCGCCTTGTACGCGTCGAGTCTGCCGCGCAGCTCCGCCCGCACGGCCAGCGGGGCGGTGACCGCGGTCAGCGATTCCCGGGCCCGCAGCAACTCCTCCTCGGCCTCGCGCTCCAGCGTCTCCAGGAGCGGCGAGAGCCGGTGCCACTGGGCGTGCCTGCGGTACTCCGACGCGGCGACCAGCCGCTCCTGGAGCGCGGTCGCCGGACCGCTGACCGCGGGTACCTCGGTGGCGGCGATCTTCGCCAGCACCTCGCCGCGCGCCGTACGGGCCTCGGCCAGGGTGCGGTCCGCGCGGGAGAGGACGTCGCGCAGCTGGACCAGCCGCTGCTCGGCGTCCTGCCGGACCGCGAGCACCGCCTCGATCTCACGGCGCACGTCGTCCAGGGCACGGGCCGCCCGGTCGTAGCGCGCCGTGTCGGGCCGGCCGCCGCCGGGCGCCGAACTGCCCGGCCCCGACAGCCAGAACGCGAGCGGGTCGGAGACCACCTGCACCCGGAGCGTGGCCAGCTCCTGGGTGATCGCCTCCAGTTCGTCGCCCGCCGGATGCTCACCGGGCCGCACCCCCACGGAGTGCGCCAGCGAACGGGTGCGGTGCAACTCGGCGGCGAGCAGGTCTATGCGGGCGGGCAGCGCGGACCACACGGAGTCGGAGGCGACGACCATGTCCAGCGAACGGGCGTACAGCTCGTTCATCCGGGCGACCAGCTCCTCCAGCGTGAACCGCTCGGAGAGCCTGGCCGGGCCGGCGATCGACGGATCGGGGCGGGCCGCCGCGTGCGCGACGGTGACGCTCTGGCCGCGCAGCAGATCGGTGAGGGCCACCAGGTCGTCCCGGTTGGGGTGGCGACGGCGGGCCCGTACCGAGCGGGCCCGGGCGAGCGCTCCGGTGTACGCGTCGAAGTACCCCCACAGCAGGGTGATCGCCTGTTCGGTGGAGGCCCAGCGCTCCCTGGTGACACCGCTCAGATCGGCGCCCTCCAGGAGCCGGCGGCCCGCATGGTCCTGCAGGGCGAGGAGCGAGGTCTCGATCGCCTCGTGCTCCGCGCCGAGCCGGGCCAGCGCACGGTCCGCCTCGTCCCGGTCCAGGACCGGGCCGGGGGGCCTGGCCGCATAGTCGGGGAAGGGGCCCGCGACGCCCATCGATCACCTCTCCGCTCCTCCGGCCGGGACGGACCCGGCAGGTTCAGTGCCACCGCCCCGGCGTCCTGTGCCGCGGCTTCGCACGCGGCCCGGAACGCCCGGTGCCGGTGCCCTTCTCGATAACGTCTGCCCCGTCGTGCCGTCCGGCACCGGGCTGTGGTCAGCCGGCCTCGGACGTGGGCTTCCTGGGCGGCGTCTTGCCGGGCAGTTTCTCCTCCAGCCACTTCTTGTACGACTTCGTCCAGCGGCCGTCCCTGCTGTAGTCGGCCAGTACCCGGTTGAC
Source organism: Streptomyces sp. NPDC006435 (assembly GCF_040612315.1). Lineage (NCBI taxonomy): Bacteria > Bacillati > Actinomycetota > Actinomycetes > Kitasatosporales > Streptomycetaceae > Streptomyces > Streptomyces sp. NPDC006435. The sequence continues at coordinate 279,104 of NZ_JBEXPY010000005.1, read as the reverse complement.
CCGGGCCACCAGGTCGGTCGCGCCCTTCTTGGCGGCCACGCCGTAGTACTCCTCGGTGAACGGGGCGCCCTTGAACTCGACCGCCGGGTCCTGGGCTGTCTGCGCGGCCGCCAGGGCGTCGTCCGTGACCACGGCGTCGACCTCGCCGAGTTGCAGCCGCACCAGGCAGTCCAGCTGGTTGGAGACGTGGAGCTGGCTCTCGTCCTCCTTGCGGCGGGTCTGCGCGGGATCTTGGATCGCGTCGGGCGCCTTCCGCTTCAGCGCCGTGCGCGCGCTGGAGCCGTCGGCGGTGCACACCCGCTTGCCGGCCAGGGACTCGTACCCCTCGATGTCCGAGTCCTTCGGCGCGATGACCTGCTGGCCGGCCTGGAAGTAGGGCGTGGAGAAGGTGACGTTCTTCTCGCAGTCGATCGACATCGTGCGGACCACGAGGTCGATGTCGCCGTTCTTCAGCAGCGTCTCCCGGTCGGCGGTGGAGACGACCCGGAAGACCACCCTCCTGTCCTCGGGAATGTCGGGCAGGAGGTCCTCGGCGATGGCCTCGGCCAGGTCGATGTCGAAGCCCACGATCCTGTTCTCTGCGCTCTCCGGGTCGCGGGACGCCCAGAAGAGGCTGTTCTGGTCGACGCCCACGACCAGTTGACCGTCTCTCTCGATCTCCTCGACCTTGGCGCCGGTCGCGTCGGCCGGGGAGACGCTCGCCCACGGGTCCGTCGTGCAGTCGGCGGCCAGGGTCCGCGTCACATGCGTCGTCGCCGTCGCCCCGGGGACACCGGTGGAGGCGTCGGCGGCCGCGCCGGAACCGCCGAGGAGGAGCGGCAGCAGCGTGAACGAGGCCGTCACCGCGCAGGCCGCGGCCATGCCCGTCACACCGCCCCAGCCGCGCAGCCTGCCGACGGCGTTGCCCGTCATGCGTTTCCTGGTCATCGCTCCCCCTCTCACCGGTACTCCGAGACCCTGCGGTTGACACCGGCGATCACGGCGCCCGCCCCCAGCAGGGCGAGCAGGACCGCCCCGTACGGCAGCAGCGACAGTGCTCCGCGCCCGCTTTTCGCGGCCGCCCGGAACTGCTCCGTCTCGTGGCCGCGCGCGGCCTCCAACTCGTCGCCCACCTGCTTGTACGAGGACGTCTTCGACCGGCCGATCTTCTCCCGCGCGTCCGCGTAGTCGCCCGTCTTCTCGCTCTCGCGGGCGGCCGTGTGGCTCCGTCGCCACTCCTCGGTGGCGTTGAGCGCTCTGTTCACCGGGCCCTTCCCCTTGGAGTCCTCGGCAAGCTTTTCGGCCTTCGCCAACTGCTGACCGAGCTCTTTCATCTCGGTGGTGAAGCCGCTCTCGTACGTGTCCCGGCCCTCCGGGGTGAGGACCGAGCCCCGGGCGACCAGCGCGAGGTTCTCGTTGGCGCGGGCCTTCAGGGAGTCGATCCGCGCGGAGTTGAGCACGTCGAGGGACCGCTGCCCGTGCATGTCGGCGTCGAGCAGTCCGGACCTGGCCATCGTGTGCCCCACGGCCAGCCACAGCAGGACGGCGGTGGACGCGGCGGTCGCGGCGAGCAGACCGCGGTTGAAGACCCGGTTCGTCCTGCGGTAGTCGCGGCGCTGCGCCCGGTACAGCGCGCCCAGGGTCACGAGGCCCAGCCCGATCGAGAGAAACGGCCAGGTCCGGGCGTCGTCGCGGTCCCGGCCGAGCCGCTCGGTCTCCGAGTCGTACAGTTTCTCGGCGGCCGGCAGCAGGCCCTCGGTCATCTTCTGGTTCGCGTAACGCAGGTACGCGCCGCCCAGCGGGAAGCCCTGGCGGTTGTTGTCGCGGGCCCGCTCGACCAGTCGCACGTACTCGGGAAGTCCCTCGTAGAGCTCGGTGATCCGGGCCTTGGACTTCTGCGAGGCGCTCGGGTCGCTCGCCGCCGCCTGCAGCCACTCGTACGCGTCGGCGACGGCCTTGTCGTACTCCTTGCGGGTACCGGCGGGTTCCTGCCTCCCGGCGAGGAAGCCCTCGGTCACCGCGGCGTCGGCGGCGGCCAGGGACTGGAAGATGTCGGCCGCGTGGCTGCTCAGCGGCTGGCTGTGCTCCACCACGTCGTTGGCGGACCCCGCCCGGTCCTGGACCTCCAGCGCCGTCACGCCCCCGAACGCGACGACGAGCAGGGCCAGTACGGCACCGATGATCCGGAGCCTGCCCGGCTCGGTCGTGGCGGCGGCCCGCATCCGGCCGGTCGCCGCGGACCAGGGCGTGCGCCGGTCCGGACCGGGGGCGGTCGAGGGCACGGACGGTTGCACCCGTGCCTTCTCCGGCGCTGTGCGCACGGTCGGCGGGTGTGTCACCTGACCTCCCCCTCGGTCGTCCACGTGGTCCGGCCCCGCCCGGTCCGGGGAGCCGTCGCCCGGCCAGAAGTATGGCCGCAGGGACCGCATCCGCACCAGGAACGTTCTGGATCCCGCACCGGTCCGTGACACGATCACAGCATTCGATCAAGGTGTGCGCCGCCGATCAAGCCCGATCGGCGGTCCGGTCCGCGGAACGGACCTTCCTCCCCACCCATGAACACGTGCGGGGCGATCGAACGGTTCCCGTGCGCGAGGGGCGCCCCGCGACGCCGTGCGCCGTGGAACGCCCCTCGGGGAGACCGCAGTTGCGGGTTCAGGAGTACTGCGCGCGCAGCCTCCCGTGCACCTCGGCGCTCGCGCCCGCGTGGTCCAGGCCCAGCAGCGCGGCCCCCAGCACCGGAGGTTCCGTCACCACCCGGATGTGTGCCCTCGGGGCACGCGCCGCGAGACGTTCGGCGATCCCCCCGTCCAGCCGCGGGTGACGGGCCGCCAGCACACTGCCGCCCAGCACCACCGGCGCCTCCTCGTCCAGCAGGCCGAGCCGGCCCAGCGCGACCGAGGCCATCGCGACGACCTCCTCCGCCATCCGGTCCACCAGCGCGACCGCCGCCGGATCCCCGTCCGCCGCGGTCGTGAAGAGCACCGGGGCCAGCTCGTGCCGGCGCTCGGGCCCGATCCGGCCCAGGTGCAGGGCCTCGATCAGCGCGTACATGGAGTCCAGCCCGAAGTGCCCGGGCAGCGTGCGGGCCAGCTCGGTCGGCCCGCCGCGGCCGTCCTCGGCCCGCGAGGCGACCCACATCGCCTCCTCGGCCAGGCCGCCGCCACCGCCCCAGTCGCCGGAGATCCGGCCTATGGCGGGAAACCGCGCGGTCCGGCCGTCCGGCACCATGCCGACGCAGTTGATCCCCGCGCCGCAGACGACGGCCACGCCCCGCGGCTCGTCCACCCCCGCGCGCAGTATCGCGAAGGTGTCGTTGCGCACCTCGACCGAGGGGCTCCAGCCGCGGGCGTGCAGCGCCGCCGCCAACTGCTCCTCCTCCACCGGGAGATCGGCGTTGGCGAGGCAGGCCGAGACGTGCGCGACGGCACCGGCCGGCACGCCGGCCGACTCCAGCACTTGGTCGACGATCGCGCCGAGGTCGGCCACGGCCACGTCCACACCCACGACCGGTGGCTGGAAGCCGCCACCGCGGGCCGTCGACAGAATCGTTCCGTCGGCGGCGACCAGTGCCACGTCGGTCTTGCTGTTCCCCGCGTCGATCGCGAGGACCGAAGCGTTCATGCCCACGCCAGGTGCTCCCGGTTGTGCGCGATCAGCTTGTCGGTGAGCGCCTCGGCCTGCGCGAACTGACCGATCAGCGGATGCGCGAGCAGCGCCTTGAACACCCGGTCCCGGCCGCCGCGCAGGGCCGCCTCCAGGGCCAGGTCCTCGTACGCCGTCACATCGGCGATCAGCCCGGCGTACAGCGGGTCCAGCTCCGGCACGGCGAGCGGGACGGCGCCCGTGCGGTCGACCCGGGCCTGCACCTCGATCACCGCGTCGTCCGGCAGGAACGGCAGCGTTCCCCGGTTGTGGGTGTTGACCACCTGCACCGCACAGCCGCCCGAGCCGAGCAGCGAGGACGCCAGGTCCACGGCGGCCTCCGAGTAGAAGGCGCCGCCGCGCTTGGCGAGCAGCGCGGGCTTCTCGTCCAGCGCCGGATCGCCGTACATGGCCAGGAGTTCCTTCTCCATCGCGGCGACCTCGGCCGCGCGGGACGGCTTGGTGCCGAGCTCCTCGACGACCTCGTCGTGCGCGTAGAAGTAGCGCAGGTAGTACGAGGGGACGACGCCGAGCCGGTCGACGAGCGCCCGGGGCATGCGCAGGTCGTCCGAGATGGTGTCGCCGTGCTCGGCGAGCAGCCTCGGCAGGACGTTCTCGCCGTCCGGGCCGCCCAGGCGCACCCCGAGCTCCCACGTCAGGTGGTTGAGCCCGACGTGGTCGAGGTGCACCTCGGCGGGGGTGACGTCGAGGAGCCGGGCGAACTTCCGCTGGAAGCCGATCGCCACGTTGCACAGGCCGACGGCCTTGTGGCCGGCCTGGAGCAGCGCCCGGGTGACGATGCCGACCGGGTTGGTGAAGTCGATGATCCAGGCGTTCGGGTTGGTGCGGCGGACCCGTTCGGCGATGTCCAGGACGACCGGCACGGTGCGCATCGCCTTGGCGAGGCCGCCGGCGCCGGTGGTCTCCTGGCCGACGCAGCCGCACTCCAGCGGCCAGGTCTCGTCCTGGTTGCGGGCGGCCTGGCCGCCGACGCGCAACTGGAGCAGGACCGCGTCGGCGTCGGCGACGCCCGCGTCGAGGTCCGAGGTCGTGACGATCCGTCCCGGGTGGCCCTGCTTGGCGAAGATCCGCCGGGCGAGGCCGCCGACGAGTTCCAGCCGGTCGGTCGCCGGGTCGACGAGGACCAGCTCCTCGATCGGCAGCGTGTCCCGCAGCCGGGCGAAGCCGTCGATCAGTTCAGGCGTGTAGGTGGACCCGCCACCAACTACTGCGAGCTTCATGGTCAGCCCTTTACTCCGGTCAGTGTGACGCCCTCGACAAACGCCTTCTGGGCGAAGAAGAAGACGAGGATCACGGGGGCCATGACCAGTACGGTCGCGGCCATGGTCAGGTTCCAGTCGGTGTGGTGCGCGCTCTTGAAGGACTCCAGCCCGTAGCTGAGCGTCCAGGCGGCAGAGTTCTCCGAGGCGTAGATCTGCGGCCCGAAGTAGTCGTTCCAGGCGTAGAAGAACTGGAAGAGCGCGACGGCGGCGATGCCCGGCTTGGCCATCGGCACCACGACCCTGAGCAGGGTGCGCAGTTCGCCGCAGCCGTCGACCTTCGCGGCGTCCAGGTACTCGTCCGGGATGGTCAGCAGGAACTGCCGCAGCAGGAAGATGGAGAACGCGTCGCCGAACGCCATCGGGACGATCAGCGGCCAGAGCGTGCCGGACAGGTCCAGCTGCTTCGCCCAGAACAGGTACATCGGGATGACGACGACCTGCGGCGGCAGCATCATCATCGAGATGACGAGCATCAGCGACAGGTGCCGGCCGCGGAAGCGGAACTTGGCGAGCGCGTACGCCACGGGCAGCGACGAGACGACCGTGAGGACGGTGCCGAGTCCCGCGTACAGCAGGGTGTTGCGCCACCAGAGCAGGAAGCCGTCGGTCTGGAAGACCTTCCGGTAGTTGCCCCACTCGAAGGGGTGCGGCCACAGGTCGCGGGTCAGCGCCTGCTGGTCGCTCATCAGCGAGGTGAGCAGCAGGAAGACGAACGGCAGCACGAAGAAGAGCGCGGCCGCGACGCCGAGCGCGTGCACGGCGATCCAGTTCAGCAGCGCCTTGCGGCGCGCGGTGCGTTCGGACGGCGTGGCCGGGCCGGGGGCCGGTCCGGCCGTCTTCACGGGGTCGAGAACCTGCGCCACGTCAGTCACCTGCCTGGATCAGTCCGCTGCGGCGCCGCATCAGCAGTGCGGTGAACGCCATGGCGAGGACGAAGAGGACGAGCGCGACCACGCAGGCGGAGCCGTAGTCGAAGCGCTGGAAACCGAGGTTGTAGACCACCTGCGGAAGCGTCAGTGTCGACTTGTCGGGATAGCCCGGTTCGAACTGCTGCCCGGAGCCGCCCATCACCCCGGAGGCGACCTTCCCGGCCACGAACGGCTGGGTGTAGTACTGCATCGTCTGGATGATCCCGGTGACCACCGCGAACATGATGATCGGCGAGATGTTCGGCAGCGTGACGAAGCGGAAGCGCTGGAACGAGGACGCCCCGTCCAGCTCCGCCGCCTCGTACTGCTCCTTCGGCACGTCGAGCAGCGCGGCCATGAAGATCACCATCAGGTCGCCCACCCCCCACACCGCGAGCGCGGTCAGGGCCGGCTTGGACCAGGCGGTGTCGGTGAACCAGCCCGGCGCGGGCAGCCCCAACCCGTCGAGGGCCGAGTTGACCGGTCCGGTGCCGGGGTTGAGCAGGAAGACGAAGCAGAGGGTCGCCGCCACGGGCGGGGCCAGGTAGGGCAGGTAGAACAGGGTGCGGAAGACCCCGGTGCCGGTCTTGATCTTCGTGATCAGCAGCCCGACGCCGAGACCGAACACCACCCGGCAGCTGACCATGACCACGACCAGCCAGAGCGTGTTGCGCAGCGCCGGCCAGAACAGCGGGTAGTCGTTGAGGACGAACGACCAGTTCTGCAGCCCGCTGAACTCGGGGGCCGTGAAACCGTCGTAGCTGGTGAAGGAGAAGTAGACCGTGGAGATCAGCGGGTAGGCGAAGAAGACGCAGAACCCGATCAGCCACGGCGACATGAAGGCCGCGGTCCTCAGCGCCGAGCGGCGGTGCCTCGCGGCGAGCGTCGAGTGATGCCGCTTCGGACGGAGCGTGTGCGTGCTCATCGCGGTGCTACTTCGCCTGCTCGATCGCCGCGTCGATCTCCGCGGCGGTCTTCTTCAGGCCCGCCGCGATGTCCTTCTGCTCGCCCTTCTCGACGGCGAACCCGAGGTTCTGCAGGGACACCAGGTACGCGCCGCCGTTCACCGAGGGCGGGGTGGTGGTGCTGGCCGGGTTCGCGGCGATGTCCAGGAAGGTCTTGAAGCGCGGGTCGTACTTCAGCTTCGGCGACTTCAGCGCCGCCAGGGTGGAGGGCACGTTGTGGATGGCGTTGGCGAAGTTCACCACCGCGTCGGTGTCGGTGGTCATGAACTTCACCAGCTCCCAGGCCGCGTTCTGCTTCTGCGAGGTGGCGGCGATGCCGGCGATGGTGCCGGTCAGGTAACCCCTGCCGTAGGTGTCCGCCCGGTCGTCGGGGACGGGCATCGGGGCGACGCCGATCTCGAACCCCGGCTTGGCCTCCTCGGCCATCCCCAGCCGCCACTCGCCGTCCAGCTGCATGGCCACCTGGCCGGTGTGGAACGGGTGCTTGGCGCCCCACTCGTCGCCGAACGAGGTGCGGAACTTCTCCAGCTTCTCGTACCCGCCCAGGTCGTCGACCAGCTTCTTCTGGGTGCTCAGCATGTCGGCGAACGACGGGTCCTTCGCGATGTTCGACCTGCCGTCCGCGTCGAAGTACTTCGGGTCCCAGCCGCCGAGGTAGTGCTCGGTCGTCGTCTCGTAGCCGTGGTAGTTCGGCATGAAGCCGAGCCGCTCGTACGAGTCGCCCCTGGTCCTCGTCAGCTTCTTGGCGACCTCGGCCAGCTGGGACCAGGTCCGGGGCGGTTCGGTGATGCCGGCCTTCTCGAACGCGTCCTTGTTGTAGTAGAGGCCGTAGGCGTCGCCGAGCAGCGGCACGGTGCACCGCACCCCGTCGAACTGCGTGTACTCGTTCATCGCCTTCGGGAAGGTCTTCTCCGGGTCGATGCCGTCCTTCTTCAGGAACGGGTTCAGGTCGACGAACGCCTTCGACGAACAGAACTTGCCGACGTTGTTCGTGGTGAACGAGGAGACGACGTCCGGGGTGTTCGAACCGCCCGCCCGCAGCGCCTGGTTGATCTTGTCGTCGGTCATGTTGCCGACGACCTTCACATGGATGTTGGGGTGTGCCTTCTGGAAGGCGTCGACCGTCGCCTGGATCGCCTCCGCCTCGCTCGGGTTGATCCAGCCGTGCCAGAAGGTGATGGTCGTCTCCTTGGACGGATCATCGCTGGCACCGGAGCTGCTCTGGCCGGTACAGGCCGAGGCGAACAGAGAGATGGCGGCGGTCGCGGCGAGTGCGACGGCCGACTTCCGGCGGTTTCCGGACATGGGGGTGTCTCCCGGTGAAGGATGGGGGCGGAGGAAGGGACGAGCGGGTCAGCGGGACGTGTCGAAGACCTCGTCACGGGTGGTGACGAGGGCGCTCTCCAGCGCGCCGCGCAGCACGGGACGGTGCGTCACCTCACCGGCGATCAGCCGAGGCCGGGAGGCGGCCAGTTCGGAAAGTTCGGACTCCACCCGGCCGCGCAGCGGTTCCCCGCCGGCCGCGATCACCTCGCCGGACAGCACGACGACCTCCGGGTCCAGCACGGCGGTCATCGAGGCGAGACCGGTCGCGATCCCGGTGGCGAACAGATCGAGCAGTCGGGGGTACGGGCCGTCCTCGCCGGCCTGCGCGGCCTCGGCGGCGCGGGCGAGCAGCCGGGCCGCGACCTCGTGGTGGGTGCCGGAACCGCGGATCAGCCCGTCGTCGATGCCGAGCTCCCGGCCCAGTCGGGACAGCACCTGCGCCCCGGCCAGCTCCTGGAAGCCGCCCGCGTTCACCTTGGTGACCTGGCGGACCAGCGGGGCGCCCGGCACCGGCAGGAAACCGACCTCGCCCGCGCCGCCGGTGAATCCGCGGTGCAGCCGTCCGTTGATGACGAGGGCGGCGCCGAGCCCCTCCTCGTTCCACAGCAGGACGAAGTCCTCGTGCCCGCGCGCGGCACCGAGGCGCTGCTCGGCCACCGCGACCAGGTTCACGTCGTTCTCGTACTCCACCGGCATCGGCAGGAAGGCGGCCAGTTCCTCCAGCAGCGTGGGGGAGTGCCAGCCCGGCAGGTGCGAGGCGTACCGCAGTCGGCCGGTGCCGGGGTCGAAGGCGCCGGGGGTGCCGATGACGACCCGGTGCACGTCGGACCGGGTGAGCCCGGCGTCCTTGACCGCCCCGTCCAGCGCGTCCGCCACCTGCCGCACCACGCTGTCGGCACGCCGCCCGGGGGTGCGCAGCTCGAACTCCCCGACGGTCTGCCCGGTCACGTCGGCGACGGCGGCGACGATCCGGCGGGCGGTCACGTCCAGCCCCGCGACATGGGCGGCCCGCGCGTTCACCCCGTACAGCTGCGCGTTGGGCCCCGGTCGGCCGGCCACGGTCCCGGTCGCGACCACCAGCCCGGCCGCCTCCAGCCGCGCCAGCAACTGCGAGGCGGTGGGCTTGGACAGCCCGGTCAGCTTCCCGATCCGGGTCCGCGAGAGCGGCCCGTGCTCCAGCAGCAGATCGAGGGCGGCCCGATCGTTCATGGCGCGCAGAACGCGGGGGGTTCCCGGTGTGGTTCCGGCCATGCGTACGGCACCTGCCCTCTGTTAGGAAAGTTTCCTATTTGGTGAGGACCGTATGCGCGCGTAACCGGGCCGTCAATGGGGGGAGCCCCGGTGGCAACCAAAGCGTTACCCGGGGCACTTCCGGAACACGTGGGTCCATGATGGCGCGTCCTCAACCGCATCGTGCGTCAACGCAGTTGATGAGGCGTGGGCGTGTCCCCGGGCACGGCGCGCCGTGCCCCTCGCCCCCGACGCACCGTGTCCCCGGCGCCGGTGGTGACCGGCCGGGGACACGGGATGCGGGGCATGGCCCGGGAGGGGCCCTACTTCCCCTTGTTCAGCGGCGGGTTGATCGGGGCCGTGGCCAGGGACTGGGGCGAGGTGGCCGAGGCGTAGGCGGACGGGGCGGCGACGGCGGCCGAGGGGTCGGGGGCGGCTGCCTCCTCGGCCTGGGCCGGGACGCCGCCGACGATGCGGATGCCCGCCTCGTCGAAGGCCCGCTTGATCCGCCAGCGCAACTCGCGCTCCACGCCCAGCGACTTGCCGGGCATCGTCTTCGCGGAGACCCGGACCGTCATCGAGTCCAGGAGCACGGAGTCCAGACCCAGCACCTCCACCGGGCCCCAGAGCCGCTCGGACCAGGGCTCCTCCTTGGCCATGGCGTCGGCGGCCTCGGTGATGGCCGTACGGACCCGGTCCAGGTCCTCGGTGGGATGCACCATCACATCGACGCCGGCCGTGGACCAGCCCTGGCTGAGGTTGCCGATCCGCTTCACCTCGCCGTTGCGGACGTACCAGATCTCGCCGTCGGCGCCGCGCAGCTTCGTTACCCGCAGGCCGACCTCGATGACCTCGCCGGAGGCGACGCCCGCGTCGACGGTGTCGCCCACCCCGTACTGGTCCTCCAGGATCATGAAGACGCCGGACAGGAAGTCGGTGACCAGGTTGCGCGCGCCGAAACCGATCGCCACACCGGCCACACCGGCGGAGGCCAGCAGCGGGGCCAGGTTGATCTGGAACGCGCCCAGGATCATCAGGACGGCCGTGCCGAGGATCAGGAACGACGCGACCGAGCGGAGTACGGAACCGATCGCCTCGGAGCGCTGGCGGCGGCGTTCCGCGTTGACCAGCAGCCCGCCCAGTGTGGTGCCCTCGACCGCCTGGGCGCTGCGGTTCATCCGGTCTATGAGTTTGGTGAGCGCGCGCCGGACCGCGATGCGCAGCATGATCGCGATCGCCGCGATGAGCACGATGCGCAGACCGGTGCTCAGCCAGGTGGACCAGTTCTCCTCCACCCAGCTCGCGGCGTGGCCGGCCTGTTCGGCGGCCTCGTCCAACGAACCGACGGGCTCGGGTGACGGGGCTGCGGCCAGCAGGGCGGACAGGGACACGGCGGAACCTCCAGATGGACTACGGCAGACCAACCACACTAACGGGGCATCGCACGTGGTCCAGGGGCGCGTCCGGGGCGGGAGAAGCACCCCGCGAGGGGAAACGGAGGACGGAACGAGGCAGAGGGGCACAGTCCGCCGGGGCGGCGTGTGGCCGATCGCACACCACGCGCGCCCCCCACCGGGGCCCGGCCGGAAGCTCCCGCTCCGGCGTGCGCCCGGGGCGCGGGCGGCGGACGGCGGGGGCCTGCGGGGAGCCGGCGGCGGAAAAATCCTTCCGGCCCGTTACCCGCACGTGGTGGCGCTCCGACCAGGCAGGAGTAGAGACTGAGATCGGATCGTCCCGGCGCGAGCCACGCGCCGCCGGCGTACAAGGAGGCATCCACCGTGCCGCATGTCCTGGTTCTCAACGCGTCGTACGAGCCACTCGGCGTCGTACCGCTCCGCCGCGCGCTCGTCCTCGTCCTCGAAAACAAGGCCATCTGCCTAGAGGAGTCCGGCGCCTTCATGCACAGTGCCACCCGGGCCGTCCCGGCCCCCAGCGTCGTCCGTCTGAAGCGGTTCGTGCGCGTCCCCTACCGGGGGCCCGTACCGCTGACCCGCAGGGCGCTCTTCGCCAGGGACGGGGGACGCTGCATGTACTGCGGTGCCGCCGCGACCAGCATCGACCACGTGATTCCGCGCAGCCGCGGCGGACAGCACTCCTGGGACAACGTGGTGGCGGCCTGCCGCCGCTGCAACCACGTCAAGGCGGACCGGCACCTGCCGGAGCTCGGCTGGCGGCTGCACCAACAACCCGCCCCGCCCACGGGTCTCGCCTGGCGGATCATCGGCACGGGACATCGCGACCCGCGCTGGTTGCCGTACTTGCAACCGTTCGGCGCGGACGACGCGATGGCCCGGATCGACGGCATATCGGCCTGAGATCCGGGCCTTCGTCGTCCCTGGGGCCGGTCAGGGCCCCGGGGCGGTCCGGGATGCCCCGAACCGGGCGCGGGCCGGGCAGCCCGCGGTGACGGGTGCGGGCCGGGCACCCCGTGGCGCCGGGTGTCCCGTGGTGCCGGGCGAGGGCCGGGTGGCCCGTGGCGTCCGTGCGGGCCGGGACCCGTGAGTCCGGCCGGGAGCCCCGGCCTGGGGTCTTTCGTTTGGATCATGCCGGGCTCGCGTGCCCCGGCACGTACGCTCGCCGCGTTGTCGTCGGTCGCCGACGCTCCGCGTCGACTCCCTCCTCCGCCTTGCGATCGCACGCACCGGACCCCGCTCACTGATCCGGCCTGATCCAAACGAAAGACCCTAGCCCTTGCCGGCGACGGCGTACGCCTCCACGGACCACAGCGAGTAGCCGAACTCGGTGCCCCGGGCGTCGCCCTGGACCCTGAGGAAGCGGGTGTCCTTCGCATCCATCCGGACCGACTCGCGCCCGCCCCGGCCCTCCCGGACGGTGGCCGCCGTGCGCCAGTTGCGGCCGTCGGGGGAGACCTGGACCCGGTAGCGGGAGGCGTACGCGTCCTGCCAGTGCAGCACCACCTTCCCGACCCGGGTGGACCGGGGCAGCTCCGCCTGCCACCAGGCGCCGTCCTCGACGGGCGAGGACCAGCGGGTCCCCGGATCGCCGTCCGTGGCGGCCGACGCCGGGAAGTCGGGCGTCTCGTCGCCGGACGAGGACGCGGTGGCGGTGCGCAGCAGGTCGGGGCCGTCGGTGCGCGGGAACGCCCGGACGGTGAGTGTGCTGCGCTCGTCGCCGAAGCCGATCGGCACCTCGTACTCGCCGGCCGGGGTGCCCGCCGGGACCGTGATCTCGACGGGGACGGCGGTGTGCGAACCGCGCGGCACCCTCGTCCGCTTCGGGACGCTCACCTCGATGCCCTCGGGTGCCTTCGCGGTGAGCTCGCCCTGCACCTCGGCGGGGCGCCGGGCGGCCAGGTGCGCCTCGACCCGCTGCGGATCGCCGCCGATCACGGCGTCCGTCTCGCCGCGCACGAGATCGAGCCGGGCGGCGGGCTCGTCCCCGAACCAGGGCACGAGCGCCCGCACGTCCAGGGGCCGCGACGGCGTGCTCCCGCCGCTCCCGTCGCCCGCCCGGCTCCCGGGCACGAACGGCGGCAGGGAGCCCGTGACGACGGAGGGCGCCACCGGGACCTCCGCGGGGCGGCTGATCCGGATCGCGTCGGTCCGCAGTCCCTTGGCCGCGGTCTGGGTCCAGCCGGACTCCGACAGCGTGCCGAGCGTGCGCCAGCCCTCGCCGGGCACATGGGCCTCCAGCGTCGCACCGGCCACCGAGCCGCTGCCCGGTGCGGTCATCGCCGTCACCGTCTCCACCGGGCGGGGCCGGTTCAGCCGCACCGTGTAGCCGTCCGGAGTCCTGGAGACCGTACCGGCGTCACGGTCCGCGCCCGTCCAGGCGTCCGCCTCCCGGCGCACCCGGTCCAGGAACGGCCCGAGGACCCCCTTGCCGACCGTCGCGCCGCCCGCCTTCACGGCCTTGTGCACCGGCTCCAGCGCCAGCGACGCCCGCCACGCGGCGGCCCCGTCACCGCGCGACTGGGCGCCCAGCAGATCGACGGCCAGCTCGCCCGCCCGGCCGTACCGGGACAACTGCTCGCTCCACGGCCGCACTTCCTCGCCCAGCCGCCCGTCCGCCACGTCCGCCAGCCGCTCCGGGGCCCGGCGCATCACGGTGAACGCCGCCCGCAGCTCGCGGGCCGTCTCGTCCCGCGCCGCGGCGTCCTCGCCGGTGCGGGACTTCCAGAACGCGGCCAGCAGCGGCCGCAGATACGCCGACTCGTCACCGCCCAGCACGGACGCGGCGCTGTTCCCGGCCAGCGCGCGCAGCGCGTCCCCGGTGCGCGCGTCGCCGCCCGCCAGGTCGTCGATCGCCGCCCGCCAGGACTCCTGCGGCCGGTAGCCCCGCGGGTTCCAGGCGAAGTCGGCGGCGGTGAACAGCGGGATGCGGGACGCGGAGGACTGCTCCATCGCGTTGGCGATCAGCGCCGCGGAACCGGTCGCCACCGCCGGGTCCCGGCCGGTGTACGGGCCGAGGAAGAGCCGGTCCTGGGCGTAGTCGTTGACCGGGTAGTTGTCCAGCGTGACCAGCGGGTGCCGGAACGCGGCACGGGCCCCGGCCAGTTCCCCGCCGGTGATGGTCCGAGGCACGACCCCGACGCCGGTCCAGGCCACCTGGACCCGGTCGTCCAGCTCCTCGGCGAGCGCCGTGCGGTACTCGGTCGCCCCGTCCTGGTAGAACTCCGTCGGCATCACCGACAGCGGCGGCGCGTCCGGGTGACGGTCCGCGAGGTGCCGGGCCACCGCGCTCGCCACGCGCGCCTGCGCCCGGGCCGCGGCCTCGGGGCCCCGGCCGAAGGTGTCGGCGTCGGCGTCGCAGTGCCACTCGCTGTAGCTGACGTCCTGGAACTGGAGCTGGAAGGCCCGCACCCCCAGCGCCCACATCGCGTCGAGCTTCCTGGTCAGCGCCCGCACGTCGGAGGACGACGACATGCACATGGCCTGGCCGGGCGAGACGGCCCAGCCGAGCGTCACGTGTGCCGCCCGCGCCCGCTCGGCCAGCGCCCGGAAGTCGGCGCGCCGGTCGGCCGGGTACGGGTCGCGCCAGCGGGCCTGCCGGTACGGGTCGTCGCCCGCCGCGTACAGGTACCTGTTCTGCTTCGTGCGCCCCATGAAGTCGATCTGCGCCAGCCGCTCCTCGCGGGACCACGGCTGCCCGTAGAAGCCCTCGGCCATGCCGCGCACGGCGGTGGCCGGCCAGTCCCGGACGGTCACCCCGGCGACGCCGCCGTCCCGGATCAGCTGACGCAGCGTCTGCACGCCGTGGAAGAGGCCGTCCTCGCCGACGCCGTCGAGGGCGACGGTGTCCCGGCCCCCGGTCCGGCCGACCGCGATCCGGTAGCCGCCGGAGGGCAGATCACCGCGGGCGGGGGCACGCAGGGCGCGCAGCGCGTCCCGGGCGTCCCCGCCGCCGAGCCGGACGACCGGGCCGCGGCCGGGCAGGGACTCGTGGACGGTCCGCACGCCCGCGTCCCGCAGGACCTGGCGCAGCGCGTCGACCGCGTACGGATCGGCGTGCGCGTCGGCGACGAGGGTGACCTCGGAGGTGAGCGGCACGGACCGGCCCGCGGCCTCGACGGACTGCGGCCGGGGCCACACCGCGGGCGGCGTCCCGTCCGCCGCGCGGTCGGGCGTGGTGGCGGCGGGGGAGGAGCCGGGCCCCGGAGGGGCCGCGACGGCGGCCGGGGCCTGGGCGGAGAGCAGCCCGCCGAACACGGCCACCGCGATGGCCGTCGCCTGCCCCCTGCGTGTGAGCCGCATCGCTCTCCTCACCTCGTTCCCGCCGATGGGCTCCGAGCCCACCACCCGCGTGCGAGGGTGTCAATGCGCGTGGTTGTTGTGCCGGAAATGCCCGGTATGGCAAGTGGGGTGAGGGATGGTCGGCCGAGGCCGGACGGCCTCAAGGATGACGCCGGATGGCCGAAAACGGCGAACAACTTACGGGGAAACGGCCCCGGGGGAACGGAATGTGACCCGGAGCACGTTGAACTCGTTGCGGTAACGCCTACGCCTGTGGCAGAGCCCACGGGGTAGGTCTGCCGTGTCCTGCTTCCCCCACGGCCAGGAGGCCGCCATGCCCGCCGCCGCGCAGCTTCTGCTCTCCGCCCTCTCCGGACAGGTTCCTTCCCCCGCCGCCCCGCCGGTCGATCCGGCCCCGGACGCCGGCCCCGGCCCGCTGACCAGCGAGCCGCCGCTCGGTGACGCGATACCCCTGACCAGCGAGCCGCCGCTCGCCGACGTCACCCCCCTGACCAGCGAACCCCCGCTCGCCGTCAACGCTCCGCTGACCAGTGAGCCGGCCGTCTCCGGCGGCGTGTGGGGCCCGTAGTCCCCAGGAGTCCGCATGGGCTTGACCCGGCTCGCCGCACTGCACGGCGTCGCCACCTCCCACTCCCCGTCCGCCGGTCCGGCGGTCCCCGTCCCCGACGGCACGGTCGTCGCCGTGCTCGCCGCGCTCGGCGTGGACGCCACCACACCCGAAGCAGTACGGGAATCGCTCGCCGCCGCCGAGTCGGCGGCCCGTTCCCGGCTGCTCCCGCCGACCGTGGTGGTGTGGGCCGGAGAGCCGCTGCCGCCCGCCCTGGCCGCCCTGCCGCCCGGCACCACGCTCGACGTCCGGCTGGAGGACCCCGGCGCACCCCCGGTCCCGCGCACCCGCGTCCCGGCCGGGCGAACGGATCCGGCCGCTTCGCAACCGGCCGTTCCGCAGCCGGCCGTTGGGGCGGGCGACGCCGGGACGGACCCGCCGGCGGCCCCCGCCTGGTGGACGGAGCCGCCGCTCGGGGTGCACCGGCTGGCCGTGCGCGCGCCGGGCGGCCGGACCGCCGCCTGCACGCTCGTCGTCGCCCCGCCCCGGGCGCCCCGCCCGCCCGCCCGCGGCCACGGCTTCCTGGTCCAGCTCTACTCCCTGCTCTCCGCCCGCTCCTGGGGCATGGGCGATCTCGGGGACCTCGCCGACCTCGCCGCCTGGTCCGGGCGGGCCCTCGGCGCCGGCTTCGTCCAGGTCAACCCGCTGCACGCCGCCGTGCCCGGCGACCCCACCGACCCGTCCCCGTACCGCCCCTCGTCACGGCGCTTCCCCGACCCCGTCCACCTGCGGGTCGAGGACATCCCCGAGTACGGGTACGTGACCGACCGAGGCGCCCTCGACGACCTGCGCCAGAGCGCCGCGTCGCTCACCGACACGGTCCTGAACAAGGGCGCCCTGATCGACCGCGACGCCGTCTGGGAACTCAAGCGCCGAGCACTCGAACTGGTACGGGAGGTGCCCCTCACCCCGGGCCGCCGCGCCGCGTACTGCGACTTCCTGGCCGAACAGGGACGGGCCCTGGAGGACCACGCCCTGTGGTGCGCCCTCGCCGAGGTGCACGGCCCCGACTGGCACGCCTGGCCCGCCGGGCTCCGCGACCCCCGCTCCCGGGAGACCGCCCGCGCCCGCGGCGAACTCCTGGACCGGGTCGACTTCCACTGCCGGCTCGCCTGGCTGACCGACGCCCAGCTCGCCGGGGCCCAGCGCGCCGCCCTGGACGCGGGCATGGCCGTCGGCATCGTCCACGACCTCGCCGTCGGCGTGCACCCCGACGGAGCCGACAGCTGGGCCCAGCAGGACGCCCTCGCGCACGGCATGTCCGTCGGCGCGCCCCCGGACGCCTTCAACGCCCGGGGCCAGGACTGGGGCCTGCCGCCCTGGCGCCCCGACGCCCTCGCCGCCTCCGGCTACGCCCCGTACCGCGGCCTGCTGCGCGGACTCCTCGCCCACGCGGGCGCGCTGCGCATCGACCACGTCATGGGCCTGTTCCGGCTCTGGTGGGTGCCCGAGGGCCGCCCGCCCACCGAGGGCACCTACGTCGGCCACGACGCGGAGGCGATGCTCGCCGTCCTCGTCCTGGAGGCGCACCGGGCCGGCGCGGTCGTCTTGGGGGAGGACCTCGGCACCGTCGAACCGGGGGTCCGCGAGGCCCTGGCCCGGCGCGGCGTCCTCGGCACCTCCGTGCTCTGGTTCGAGCGGGACTGGGCGGACACCGGCCGCCCCCTGGCCCCCGAGCGGTGGCGCGCGGACTGCCTGGCCACGGTCACCACCCACGACCTGCCGTCCGCCGCCGCCCGGCTGACCGGCGACCATGTGACGCTGCGCCACCGCCTCGGCCTGCTCACCCGCCCCCTGGCGGTGGAGGCGGCGGCGGACGCGACCGACACCGCCGAATGGCTCGGGCACCTCTCCCGCCTCGGCCTGCTGCCCGAGGGCGAGAGCGACGAGGAGGGCGCCGTCCGCGCCGTCCACCGCTTCCTGCTGCGCACCCCCGCCCGGCTGGTCGGCGTCTGGCTCCCCGACGCGCTGGGCGACCGCCGCCCGCAGAACCTCCCCGGCACCTGGGACCAGTACCCCAACTGGCGCCTGCCCGTCGCCGACGCGGAGGGAAACCCGGTCACCCTGGAGGAACTGGCCGCCGCGCCCCGGCTGCACCGGCTGATGGAGGTCCTCGCGCCCCTGCGGAGGGGGTCGCGGCCCCGGCACGGACCCGCCCGCGAATGAACCCGCACCGGACCCGGCGCCGGGGTCGGGGAGTGCGCCGGGCCCGGCCGGAGACCGCCCCGTGCCGGGGTCGGCGCCGGGTCCACGACCCCGTACGGCACCCCCGGGCGCGCGCCCGTCCAGGGCGTTCGCTACGTTTGCACCGTGGACAAGAAGAACGCTATGCGCGCCGGTGCCGTCGCGGCCGGAACGACGCTGATGATGCTGCTCATGTCGTCCCCCGCGCTCGCGCTCACCCGCGACGACGGTGACGACCCGGGGCCCGGCCTGAGCGCGATGGAGACCATCGGCCTCTACGTCGTGGCACCCATCGTGCTGTTCCTGGTCATCACGGGCCTGGTCATGGTCCTCGACAAGTCCAAGAAGCAGGCCTAGGACCGCAGGTCCGGGCCGCCCCGGACGCCGACGGACGATTCCGCGCGGCGGACGGCGGCCCGGCGGCCGGACCCGGCACCCACTCCTTCCGTGTGCGCCGCGGGTACTCGTACCGCGCGGCGCACACGCGTGTCCGGAACACGGCGCGCACCCCGGTCGGGCCCGGTGCCGCCCGCGGGGCGCCGGGTAGGTTTCGGCCATGACCGAGTGGGACCTCAAGAAGCTCCGCATCCTGCGCACCCTGCGCGACCGGGGCACGGTCACCGCCACCGCGGAGGCCCTGCTGATGACCCCGTCCGCGGTCTCGCAGCAACTGTCCAACCTGGCCAGGCAGCTCGGCGTACCGCTCCTGGAGGCCCGGGGCCGACGGGTCCGCCTCACCGACGCCGCACACCTCGTCCTGCGCCACGCCGAGGCCGTCTTCGCCCAACTGGAGCGCGCCGACGCCGAACTGACCGGCTATCTGCGCGGTGAGGCGGGCGAGGTGCGGATCGCGGCGTTCTCCACGGCGGTGCCCGCCCTCGTCGTCCCCGCCGTCCGGCTGCTGCGCGCCGAGGACCGTCCGGGGCCCGGCGTGCGGGTGCGGGAGGCGGAGGCCGCGCAGGCG
The DNA here is from genome assembly GCF_040612315.1 of Streptomyces sp. NPDC006435. NCBI lineage: Bacteria > Bacillati > Actinomycetota > Actinomycetes > Kitasatosporales > Streptomycetaceae > Streptomyces > Streptomyces sp. NPDC006435. Next base: position 260,299 of record NZ_JBEXPY010000005.1, on the reverse strand, counting down.
TACGAGCTCCTGGCGGCCGGCGAGGTGGACCTCGCGCTGTCCCTCGCCGCGCACGCCCCGACCGCCCGCGACCCCCGGTTCACCGTGCTGCCCCTGCTCGCGGACCGCCTGGACGTGGCGCTGCCCGCGGACCACCGCCTCGCCGCCGCGCCCGCCCTCCGCCTGGCGGACCTCTCCGGCGACCCGTGGATCTTCGGCGGCTCGGGCCCCTGGTCGCAGATCACGACCGCCGCGTGCGAGGCCGCCGGATTCGTGCCCGAACAGGCGCACAGCGCCTCCGGCTGGACGACGATCCTGGCCATGGTCGAGGCGGGCATGGGCGTCGCGCTGGTCCCGCGGATGGCCTCGGCGCAACGGTGCGTCCGGGACGGCGTGGTGATGCGCGCGCTCGACGCCGACCAGCCGCGCCGCCACGTGGCTGCGGCGGTGCGGCACGGCGCCGAACGGGGCCCCGGGGTGGCCCGGGTCCTGGCGGCGCTCACCGCGGCGGCCCGATCGTTCACTTCAGCTGAATAGACGATGCAAAAACATTCGATGGACCTGACGGTTCGTGCACTGCGACAGTGGGCGCATGACCTTCGACCAGGATGAGAACCACCACGACGACCCCCACGCCAACGACGCGGCCCCGTACGGTGGCGGCGACCCGTACGCCGACTACCGCACCACCGACCTCCCCTTCACCGAGCTCGTCGATCTCGCCGACCGCCGTCTCGGCGCGGGCGTGATCGCCGCCAACGACGAGTTCTTCGCCCAGCGGGAGAACCTCCTGCTCCGGGAGCGCGCGGTCTTCGACCCCGAGCGCTTCGGCCACAAGGGCAAGATCATGGACGGCTGGGAGACCCGCCGCAGGCGCGGCGCCGACGCCGACCACCCGTTCCCCGCCCCGGACGAGCACGACTGGGCACTGATCCGGCTCGGCGCCCCCGGCATCATCCGCGGCATCGTCGTCGACACCGCCCACTTCCGCGGCAACTACCCGCAGCGCGTCTCGATCCAGGCGACCTCGGTCGAGGGCACCCCCGGCCCCGAGGAACTCCTGGCCGACGACGTGAAGTGGGAGGAGATCGTCCCGTCGACCCCCGTGCGCGGCCACGCCGCCAACGGCTTCGAGATCACCGGCGGCCGCCGCTACACCCACGTACGGCTGTGCCAGCACCCCGACGGGGGCATCGCCCGCCTCCGCGTCCACGGCGAGGTCGTCCCCGACCCCGCCTGGCTCGCCACGCTCGGCACGTTCGACCTGATCTCGGTCCTGAACGGCGGCAGCTACGAGGACGCGTCGGACCGCTTCTACTCCTCGCCGACCCAGATCATCCTGCCCGGCACCTCGCGCAAGATGGACGACGGCTGGGAGAACCGCCGCCGCCGGGTCCGCGGCACCAACGACTGGGTGCGCTTCCGCCTCCCCGCCCAGGGAGCGGTCCGCGCGGTCGAGATCGACACGGCCTACCTCAAGGGCAACTCGGCCGGCTGGATCGCCCTCCAGGGCCGCAACGGCGAGACCGGCGAGTGGTTCGAGATCATCCCCCGCACCCGGCTCCGGCCCGACGCACTGCACCGCTTCCCGCTCCGGGCCCGGGCGATCGTCACCCACGTCCGGCTCGACGCCTTCCCGGACGGCGGCGTCGCCCGGATGCGCCTGCACGGCAGTCTGACGGAGACGGGCGCGGCCGAACTGGCCCGCCGCCACGAGGAGTCGAGCGCCTGACCCGCCACCACGAGGAGTCGAGCGCCTGACCCGGCTCCGCACCCCCGCTCCCGCCCGTCGGACGGCTGCGCGACGGCGCCCGTCCGACGGGCGGGTCTCCACCCCGGCGGCACCCGGCCGGGCTCCACGGGGGAGCGGCCGGCCGGGTGCCCCGGACCGTGCGGTGCCCCGGGCCGGTGAGCGGTCCGGGGCGGACGGCCGACGGCCGACGGCCGTTACGCGGTGGCCGCCGCCGCGTCCGCGGTCCGGGCCCTGAGCGCGCGCTCCACGCCCGAACGGGACTCCGACATCAGCCGGTGCAGGGCCGCGCCCGGCTCGGCCGAGGACAGCCAGGCGTCCGTGGCGTCCAGGGTCTCCTGCGCGACCTGGAAGGACGGGTAGAGACCGATCGCGATCTGCTGGGCCATCTCATGGCTGCGCGAGTCCCAGACGCCCTTGACCGACGCGAAGAACTTCTCCGTGTACGGGGCCAGCAGCTCGCGCTGGTCGGACTGGACGAAGCCGGTGATGACCGCCTCCTGGAGGGAGTTCGGCAGCTTGTCGGACTCGACGATCGAGGCCCACGCCTCCGCCTTCGCCTCCTCGGTGGGGCGGGCCGCACGGGCGGTCGCCGCGTGGCACTCGCCCGCCGCCGTCCGGTCCCGCTCGTACTCGGCGGCGATCCCGTCCTCCTCCATGAGGCCGGTCGCGGCGAGCCGCTCGACGAACGCCCAGCGCAGCTCCGTGTCGACGGCCAGGCCCTCGATCACCTCCCGGCCGTCCAGCAGCGCCTGCAGCAGATCCGTCTGCTGCGGGGTGCGGGCGGTCGCCGCGAAGGCACGGGCCCAGGCCAGCTGGTGGTCGCTGCCCGGCTCCGCCGCGCGCAGGTGCGCCAGCGTCGCCTCGGTCCACCGGCTCAGCCCGGCCTCGCGCCACTCCGGCGCCGCGTACAGGTCCAGCGCCAGCTTCACCTGGCGGTGCAGCGACTGGACGACGCCGATGTCCGACTCCTTGCCGGCCCCGGAGAGCACCAGTTCGAGGTAGTCCCGGGTCGCCAGCTCGCCGTCCCGGGTCATGTCCCAGGCGGAGGCCCAGCACAGGGCCCGGGGCAGGGACTCGGTGAAGTCGCCCAGGTGCTCGGTGACCACGCGCAGCGATTCCTCGTCGAGCCGGACCTTCGCGTACGACAGGTCGTCGTCGTTGAGCAGGATCACGGCGGGGCGGGCGGTGCCGGCCGGGAACGGCACGACGGTGCGCTCGCCGTCGACGTCCAGCTCGATCCGGTCCGTGCGGACCAGCTTGCCGGACCCGTCGAGGTCGTAGCAGCCGATGGCGATGCGGTGCGGGCGCAGCGTCGGCTCGCCCTTGGCACCGGCGGGGAGGGCCGGGGCCTCCTGGAGGACCGTGAAGGACGTGACGTGGCCGTTCCCGTCCGTCTCGATCTCCGGGCGCAGGATGTTGATGCCCGCGGTCTCCAGCCACGCCTTCGACCAGGTCTTCAGGTCGCGGCCGGAGGTCTCCTCCAGCGCGCCCAGCAGGTCCGACAACCGGGTGTTGCCGAAGGCGTGCACCTTGAAGTACGCCTGGACGCCCTTGAAGAACTCCTCCTTGCCGACGTACGCCACCAGCTGCTTCAGGACCGAGGCGCCCTTGGCGTACGTGATCCCGTCGAAGTTGACCAGCACGTCGTCCAGGTCACGGATGTCGGCCATGATCGGGTGCGTGGACGGCAGCTGGTCCTGGCGGTAGGCCCAGGTCTTCTCGGAGTTGGCGAAGGTGGTCCAGGAGTTCGGCCACCTCGTGCCCGGCGCGTCCGCCTGGCAGGCGACCGAGGTGTACGTGGCGAACGACTCGTTCAGCCACAGGTCGTTCCACCACTCCATGGTGACCAGGTCGCCGAACCACATGTGCGCCAGCTCGTGCAGGATGGTCTCGGCGCGCCGCTCGTACGCCGCGTCCGTCACCTTCGACCGGAACACGTACTGGTCGCGGATGGTGACCGCGCCCGCGTTCTCCATCGCCCCGGCGTTGAACTCCGGCACGAAGAGCTGGTCGTACTTGGCGAACGGGTAGTCGTAGTCGAACTTCTCCTGGAACCAGTCGAAGCCCTGCCGGGTCACCTCGAAGATGTCGTCCGCGTCGAGGAACTCGGCCAGCGAGGGACGGCAGTAGATGCCGAGCGGGACGGTCCGGCCGTCCTTCTCGTAGCTGCTGTGCACCGCGTGGTACGGGCCGACGATCAGGGCCGTGATGTACGTCGAGATGCGCGGCGTCGGCTCGAAGGACCAGACGTCGTCCTTCGGCTCGGGCGTCGGCGAGTTCGAGATCACGGTCCAGCCGGACGGGGCCTTCACGGTGAACCGGAAGGTCGCCTTCAGGTCGGGCTGCTCGAAGCTCGCGAACACCCGGCGGGCGTCCGGCACCTCGAACTGGGTGTAGAGGTACGCCTGCTGGTCCACCGGGTCGACGAAACGGTGCAGGCCCTCGCCGGTGTTGGTGTACGCGCAGTCGGCGACGACCCGCAGCTCGTTGGAGCCCGCGACCAGGTGCGGCAGCGCGATGCGGGAGTCGCGGAACACTGCCGCGACGTCGAGCGATTTCCCGTTCAGCTCGACCTCGTGCACGGCGGGCGCGACCAGGTCGATGAACGTCTCCGCACCGGCTTCGGCGGAGTCGAAGCGCACGGTGGTCACGGACCGGTAGGTGCCGCCCTCCTGCGCTCCGGAGAGGTCGAGATCGATCTCGTACGCGTCCACGGTCAGCAGGCGCGCCCGCTCCTGTGCCTCTTCGCGGGTCAGATTCGTGCCAGGCACGCGGTCATCTCCTTGGTATGTGACGTTTTCGGTCATCCTTCCACGTCGCGCACTTCGGTGCGGTGGCCATCCATTGGCTACTTCGGTAGCATCAGTGGTATGAAGATCAGTGTGAGCCTGCCGCAGGAGGACGTCGCATTCGTCGACGAGTACGCCACGAAGACCGACGCCGACTCCCGGTCCGCGGTGATACACGCCGCGATCGAGCTGCTGCGCGCCTCGAATCTGGAGGCCGACTACGAGGCGGCGTTCGCGGAATGGGACGCGAGCGAGGACGCCGCGTTCTGGGACCAGTTCTCGGGGGACGGGCTCAACGATGAGGCGCGGTGACATCTACCTGGTCGAGTACGAGCCGGTCCGGGGCAGCGAGGCGAACAAAGCCCGCCCGTCGGTGGTCGTCTCGAACGACGGGGCCAACGCCGTCGTCTCCAGAACGGAGCGCGGTGTGATCACCGTGGTGCCGCTGACGTCGAACACCTCCCGGATCTACCCTTTCCAGGTACTGCTCCCCGCAGAGGAGTGCGGCCTGCCGAAGGACTCGAAGGTGCAGTGCGAGCAGGTGCGCGCGATGGCCCACGAGCGGTTCCTCCGACGCGTCGGCACCGTCCCCCGGCAGCGCATGGCCGAGATCGACGCCGCCCTGCGGCGCCACCTCGCCCTCTGAGCACACCCGGACGCACGCATGCGAAGGGGCGGCCACCGCACCCGGTGACCGCCCTTCCGCGCGTTCGGCGTCAGCCCTTCAGCTCCGCCGCGACCAGCTCCGCGATCTGCACCGCGTTCAGCGCGGCGCCCTTGCGCAGGTTGTCGTTGGAGACGAAGAGCGCGAGGCCGTTCTCGACGGTCTCGTCGACCCGGACGCGGCCGACGAACGAGGCGTCCTTGCCGGCCGCCTGGAGCGGGGTGGGGATCTCGGAGAGCTCGACGCCGGGGGCGTCCTTCAGCAGCTCGTGGGCGCGCTCCACCCCGATCGGGCGGGCGAAGCGGGCGTTGATCTGGAGGGAGTGGCCGGAGAAGACCGGCACCCGGACGCAGGTGCCGGACACCTTCAGCTCCGGGATCTCCAGGATCTTGCGGGACTCGTTGCGGAGCTTCTGCTCCTCGTCGGTCTCGAAGGAGCCGTCGTCGACGATCGAGCCGGCCAGCGGCAGCACGTTGAAGGCGATCGGACGCTTGTAGACGCCCGGCTCGGGGAACTTCACGGCCTCGCCGTCGTGGGTGAGCGCGTCGGCCTCGGCGGCGACCTCGGTCACCTGGCCGTGCAGCTCGGCGACGCCGGCCAGGCCGGAGCCGGACACGGCCTGGTAGGTGGCGACGACCAGTGCCTGGAGGCCGGCCTCGTCGTGCAGCGGGCGCAGCACGGGCATGGCGGCCATCGTGGTGCAGTTCGGGTTGGCGATGATGCCCTTGGGGCGGTTCGCGACGGCGTGCGGGTTGACCTCGGAGACCACCAGCGGGACCTCGGGGTCACGGCGCCAGGCGGAGGAGTTGTCGATCACCACGGCGCCCTGCGAGGCGACCTTCTCGGCGAGCGCCTTCGAGGTCGCGCCACCGGCCGAGAACAGCACGATGTCCAGCCCGGTGTAGTCGGCCGTGGAGGCGTCCTCGACGGTGATCTCCCGGCCCCGCCACTCGATCGTGGAACCCGCGGAGCGCGCGGAGGCGAAGAGCCGCAGTTCGTCGGCCGGGAACTCGCGCTCGGCCAGGATCCTGCGCATGACTGTGCCGACCTGACCGGTGGCGCCGACGATTCCGACCTTCACGGGGACTCCTTCGAACGTACGAACTGGCAGGGTTGCCGCATTCATGAAGCGTATGTCCACGGCCTCCCGGTCCAATCCATTGTCCGGGGTTCGGACAGCGGCCGTCCTGCCGGGCGGACACGGCAGTGGGGCGGGAGCCCGGATGAGCGCCCGCCCCACTGCCGTGCGTGTCGCACGGATCACACGGTGACCGTTACTGCGTGACCTTCTCGATCACGACGCTGCCGGTGCCCGCGGCGGTGCCGCGGCCGTTCACCAGGCTGACCTCGCCGAAGAACTGCCGGCCCTCGGGGGCGGCCCCGCCGACCGAGACCTCGGCGTCGATCTGCGCCGAGGCGCCGTTGGCCAGGTTCACGGCCTTCGACTCGTCGACCTCGATCGTGCCGAGCGACGCCGAGTAGTACACGTCGCGGTAGTCGTACGTGGTGGTGCCGGCCGGGACGCTGTAGCCGTCGATCACGACGGTGTACGTGCCCGCGGCGGGCTTCACCAGGCTGACCGCCTCCTCGGAGCCGGCCGTGGTGGAGGTACCGACCTCCTCGTCGCCCCGGTAGACGTACAGGTCCAGGTCGGCGTTGGCGTCCGAGGTGCCGCCGATGGCGACGTCCAGCTTCTCGACGCCCTCACCGATGGTGACCGTGTACTCCTGGGAGTCACCCGTCTTGATCGACGGCTTGTCGACCTTGGCCGAGCCCAGCGAACCGCCCTTCAGACGGCCCTCCAGGTCGCCCGCCTCGTTGGTGACCTTCCAGCTCACCGGGGCCGGCGTGCCGACCTTCGCCTCGGCGATGGTCTGCACCGCGGGGTCGAAGGTCGCACCGAGCAGCGAGACGTCCAGCTTGTACGGGTTGTCCAGCAGCGGCGACGTGCGCCGTGCCTCGACCTCGATCTCCCAGACGCCCGGCTGCGGGTCCTTGTAGGAGCGCACGTCCGGACGGCAGGTGTTGGTCGGGTTCTCGTAGTTCGGGTAGCAGTAGATCGTCGAGCTGTCCTCGACCGCCACGCCGTACGGGTGGATGGAGATGAAGCGGGTCTGGCTGCCCGAGCGCAGCGCGCCCAGCGAGACCTCGAGGGTCTTGGCGCCCTCGGGCACGGTCACGAAGTACGAGTCGCTGCTGTTGCGCTGCACCGAGTCGGACGCCTTGAACGTGTAGGCGGGCTTCACGAGATCCTTGGAGACGACCACCGTGGTGAGGATCTGCTGGTCCACACCGACGGTCCTGGCGTCGTCCACCTTCAGGATCGCGCTGTGCACGCCCGCGCTGCCCGGCTTCGCCTGGACCTTGACGGTCACGGGCTTGTCGAGCGGCAGGGAGACGGACTTCGAGCCGAGGAGCTTGAAGGTGCCGTCGTTGTTCTTCCACGACAGCTTGTGCTTGACGTTCTTGTCCGGGCCCGTGGTGCGGGTGATCGTGACGTCGTACGTCTTCTTCTGGCCGGTCTTCAGGCCGCCCTCTCGGTCGTACAGACCGGTGCCGAAGCCGGGGGTCTTCAGCGCGAAGTCGATCGCGGTGTCGACCGGGGCCTTCACCGTGTACTCGTGCGCCGGGGAGCCCTGCTTCACGATCTGCTTCCAGGCGCCGACGATGTCGATCAGACCGGCGCCCTGGGCGTGCGCGGGCACACCCTTGATGTGGGTGGCGGTGCTGGTCAGCGCGGTCCGCAGGTCGGCCGGCGGCAGCTCGATGCCCTGCTGCTTCGCGGCGGACAGCAGCAGCGCGGTCGCGCCCGCGGCCTGCGGCGAGGACATCGAGGTGCCCTGCAGCATGGAGTAGCCCGCGGGGAGCGAGTAGCCCGACTCCTTGACCGGGCCGCCGGGCAGCCAGGTCTGGGTGGTGTTGATGGACGCGCCGGGGGCCGTCAGGATCGGCGCGAAGCCGCCGTCCTCACGCGGACCGCGCGAGGAGAAGGGCAGCATGTCGTACTTCTTGGTGACGTTCGAGCCGTAGTTGGCGGCCCACGTCTCCTTGGAGATCGACGCACCGACGGAGATGACGTGGTCGGCGAGACCGGGGTCACCGATGGTGTTGACGCCCGGACCGTCGTTGCCGGCCGAGATGACCAGCTGGACGCCGTAGATGTCGATGAGCCGCTTGTACAGCTCCGAGCGGGCGTTGTTGCCGTCGTTGAGCGGCGGCAGGCCACCGATCGACATGTTGACGACGTCGACGCCGCGGTTCACGACGAGGTCGATCATGCCCTCGGTGAGCGCGATGTTGGTGCAGCCGCCGGACCAGGTGCAGGCACGCGAGGAGACGATCTTCGCGCCGGGCGCGGCGCCGTTCATCTCGCCGCCGAACAGGCCGTTCGCGGCGGTGATGCCCGCGACGTGGGTGCCGTGCTCGCCCTCGATGACACCGATGTTGACGAAGTCGGAGGTGTCGCCGGCGGCGTTGTACACGACGTCCTGGCGCGTCTCGACGACGAACGGGATGCGCTCGGCGACCTCGGTCCGCGGGTCGTCCTTGCCGAAGTAGGAGACCTGGTGCTTCTCCTTGTACGGCTTGAGGACGGTGTCGTCGGAGAAGTCCGCGTTGCTGTTCAGGTCGACGCGGGTGGTGCCGGTGACCGGGTCGTAGAGCACGGCCCAGACGTCGGTGGTGTCGCCGTCGCGGTTCAGGTCGCCCGCCATGTCGCCGCCCTTGGTGGCGGCCTCGGCGAACAGCTTGATCCGGTAGTCCCCCTCGGGGGCCTTGTACGTGAGGCCCTTGTAGGTGAACGTCGGGCCGGACACCGCGTCCGTCATCCGCAGCCAGGTGCCGTCGCCGTCGCTCACCGGGTCGGTGGCGGTCACCCAGTCGACGATCTTGCGCTCGCCCGTGGTGGTCTTCTGCAGCGCCGGGTGGCCGAGGTCGACGCCCGAGTCGATGACGCCGATGGTGATCCCGCGGCCGTCGGCCTTCGGGTGCTGCTCGACGAAGTCGACCGCGCCCGTCTCGAAGGACGGGTTGTACGGGTTCTTCGCCGGGGTCTGCTTGCCGGGCGCCGGGTAGGAACCGGACGCCTTGACCCGGGACTTGACGCCGGCCGCGCGGTCGGCGGCGGGCGTCGGGTCGTCCAGCTTGATCTCCTGCTTGAGATCGATGCCGTGGACGGACGACAGCTTGGCCGCCGCCCGGATGGTCGCGTCGGCGGACGCGGTGGGCACGGTGGCCCGCACGTAGCCGAGCTTGTCGTACGCACGTCCCAGCACGGACCCCTTGACGGCGTCCAGCTGCTTGGTGACCTGCTCGGTCGCACCGGGAGTGGTGGCGACCATCATCGTGACGTTCTTCTGCCCCTTGGCCTTGGCCTTGGCCAGAACGTCGGCGTCCGCCGCGCCGAGCTTGTCGGCGGTGGCGCCCTCGGCGGCGGCCTTGACGGGGGCGGGGTCGGGTGCATCGGCGGCGAAGACGGGGGTGACGCCGGTGGCGGCCAGCGCGGCCACCAGGCCGGCTGCGGCCGCCACTCGGGCCGCACGTCTCGCCCCGGGTATGTAACTGGGGGACTCGGTGGTCATCAGCATCCCTGCAATAGGCAAAGAGAGAGTCCGGAATTCGGTACCGGATGACCGCTCACCCTTTCGTAAATGACAGGGGTTTGTGGAGAGTTGAGGGTGGTGAGATGTGGACATGGCAGAATCCCGCCACTGGTGCCGATGTGCCATCGGGGATGAAGCGGTGAATAAGTGGCGCCCGTGGGTCGTGTTTCCGCCATGTACGGTTCCGCTCCCGGCCACCCCGGGCCTCACGTTCCGTCCGGCGCCGGTCGTCGTCGTCCGGCCCGCCGTGTTCCGGGACCCCGGTGACGAGTTCCATGGCGACCGCCTACTCGGGCCGGTGGGCGTCCGTGGCCCGAGGGGGCGGACCGCCGGGCAGGCGGAGGCGCACGTTCCACGGAGGCTGCGGCGGACCGCGCCCGATCGCCAAGTCGTAAAGTCGACTTTCGGCCATGACTCGGTTCTCGGCGAGGAGCGCGGTCACGGCCCGCGCCACGGCAGGACGGGCCGGAGAACCTCCCCGGCACCCGGACGGGCCGGGAAACCTCCCGGCAACCAGGTGTGACGGAACGGGCAGGGAGCGGGAACGGGGCCGGAACCGGGAACGAGAGCGGGACCGGGGCGTTCCGGGAGCGGGAGCGGGAGCGGGAGCGGGAGCGGGAGCGGGAACGAGAGCGGGGCCGGACCGGATGTCCCGGCCCGGCCCCGTCACCCGTCCGTCAGACGCCGGTACCGGCCGCGGCCTCCGCGTCGCACTCCTGCGCCCGCAGCGCCCGCGCCAGGTCGTCCCGGGACTCCAGCACCAGCCTGCGCAGGGCCGGCGCCGCGTCCGCGTGCGCGGTCAGCCAGGCGTCCGTCGCCGCCAGCGTGGCCGGGTCGTCCTGGAACGCCGGGAACAGGCCCTTGACCACGACCACGCCGATCTGGATCGACCGCTCGGCCCAGACCCGCTCGATCGCGTCGAAGTACTTCTCCGTGTACGGCGCCAGCAGCTCCCGCTGCGAGGACTGGGCGAAGCCCGAGATCGTCGCCTCCACCAGCGCGTTGGACAGCGCGTCCGACTCCACGACGCCCGCCCACGCCTGCGCCTTGACCGCGGCGGAGGGCCGCGAGGCCAGGCACCGCACCTGGTGCCGCTTGCCGGACGCCGTGTCGTCACGGGCCAGTTCGGCGTCGATCACCGACTCGTCCGCCACCCCGTGCGAGGCCAGCGGGGACAGGAACGCCCACCGCAGCTCCTGGTCGACGTCGAGCCCGTCGATCCGGGCCGAGCCGTCGAGCAGCCCCGACAGCAGCTGGAAGTCCGCCTCCGAGTCGGCGACCGACGCGAAGAACCGCGCCCACGCCAACTGGTGCTCGCTGCCCGGCTCGGCGACCCGCAGCTCCCGCAGCGCGCCCTCGGCCAGCGCCCGGCCGCCCTCCTCGCGCCACCCGGGCGCCGCGTACTGCGTGAGCACGGTCCGGGTCCAGGCGTGCAGCATCTGGAGCACGCCGATGTCGGACTCCCGCCCGGCGAAGGCCAGCACCAGCGCGGCGAAGTCGCGGGCCGGCATCAGCCCGTCCCGGGTCATGTTCCACAGCGCCGACCAGCACAGCGCCCGCGCGAGCGGGTCCGTGATGTCGCCCAGGTGCTCCCGCAGCGTGGCCAGCGACACCTCGTCGAAACGGACCTTGCAGTACGTGAGGTCGTCGTCGTTGACCAGGATCAGCTCGGGCCGCTCCGCCCCCGCCAGCTCCTCGACCACCGTGCGCGGCCCCGCCACGTCCGCCTCGGCGCGCGCGTACCGCACCAGGTTCCCGTCGGCGTCACGGCGGTACAGCCCGACCGCGACCCGGTGCGGCCGCAGCTCCGGGTGGGACTCGGCCGCCTCCTGGAGGACCGCCAGTTCCGTGATCCGGCCCGCCGCGTCGTACGTCGCCACCGGGGTCAGCGAGTTGACGCCCGCGGTCTGCAGCCACGACCGCGACCAGGCGGTCATGTCGCGTCCGGACGTCTCGGCCAGCACGGACAGCAGGTCGCCCAGCTGGGTGTTGCCGTAGGCGTGCTTCTTGAAGTAGCGCCGGGCGCCCTCCAGGAACGCGTCCCGGCCCACGTACGCCACCAGCTGCTTCAGCACCGAGGCGCCCTTGGCGTACGTGATGCCGTCGAAGTTGAGCTTGGCGTCCTCCAGGTCACGGATGTCGGCCGTGATCGGGTGGGTGGACGGCAGCTGGTCGGCGCGGTACGCCCAGGACTTGCGGTTGTTGGCGAAGGTGATCCAGCCGTTCTCGAAGCGGGTCGACTCCACCATGGAGAACGCGCCCATGAAGTCGGCGAACGACTCCTTCAGCCACAGGTCGTCCCACCACTGCATGGTGACGAGGTCGCCGAACCACATGTGCGCCATCTCGTGCAGGATGACGTTGGCCCGGCTCTCGTACGCCGCCTGCGTCACCTTGCCGCGGAAGATGTACTCCTCGCGGAACGTGACGCAGCCGGGGTTCTCCATCGCGCCGAGGTTGTACTCGGGCACGAACGCCTGGTCGTACTTCCCGAACGGGTACGGGTAGTCGAAGTTGTCGTGGAAGAAGTCCAGGCCCTGCTTGGTGATCAGGAAGACGTCGTCCGCGTCGAAGTGCCGGGCGAGCCCCTTGCGGCACATCGCGCCGAGCGGGATCTCCAGCGTCGTGCCGTCGTCGAACGTGCGGCTGTAGGAGTCCGTCACGTAGTGGTACGGACCGGCGACGACCGCCGTGATGTACGTGGAGATCGGCTTCGTCTCGGCGAACCGCCGGACCTCGCCCTCCCGCGACTCCTCGGCCCCGTTGCTCCAGACCGTCCAGCCCTCGGGGGCCGCCACGGTGAAGCGGAAAGGAGCCTTCAGGTCGGGCTGCTCGAAGTTCGCGAAGACGCGCCGCGCGTCGGCCGGCTCGTACTGCGTGTAGAGGTAGACCTCGCCGTCCTCCGGGTCGACGAAGCGGTGCATGCCCTCGCCGGTCCGGCTGTACGCGCACTGCGCGTCGACCACCAGGACGTTCTCGCCCTCCGGCAGGTCCTCCAGCGCCACCCGCGTGCCGTCGAAGACGGTGGCGGGGTCGAGCGGGGCGCCGTTCAGCGTCACCGCGTTCACACTCGGCGCCACCAGGTCCGCGAAGGTCGACGCACCGCCCCGCGCGTTGCGGAACCGGATGGTCGTCACCGAGCGGAAGGTCCGCGGACCGGCGGAGGCGGCCTCCTCGTCCCCGTCGGGTCCCCCGAGGGCGGAGCGCAGATCGAGATCGATCTCGTAGCCGTCGACGCTCAGCAGCTCGGCCCGCTCGCGGGCCTCGTCGCGGGACAGGTTCTCACCGGGCACGGGCGCACTCCTTTGTGTCACGTTCGAATACTTTGATCCTCCCATGCCGCCACTCGGCCCGGCAGGCGGGAATGACCGGTGCGCCCGAAGGTGTTCTCGCGCACAGGTGCGCACGCTCTTACGAGGAGAGACATGTCTGACAACAGCACGGCGACGACCGGAAAGACCCCCGCCGACTTCTGGTTCGACCCGCTCTGCCCGTGGGCCTGGATGACCTCCCGCTGGATGCTGGAGGTGGAGAAGGTCCGTGACGTCGAGGTCCGCTGGCACGTGATGAGCCTCGCCGTGCTCAACGAGGACCGGCTCGACGAGCTGCCGGAGGAGTACCGCGAGCTGCTGTCCAAGGCGTGGGGCCCGGTCCGGGTCGTCATCGCCGCCCAGCAGAAGCACGGCGACGAGGTCGTCGGCCCCCTCTACACCGCGCTCGGCACCCGCTTCCACAACCGGGGCGAGGGCCCCACCCGCGAGGCGGTCCTGGGCGCGCTCCAGGACGTCGGCCTGCCCGCCGAGCTGGCGGACTTCGCGGACTCGGACGTGTACGACGCCGAACTGCGCGCCTCCCACAAGGAGGGCATCGACAAGGTCGGCCAGGACGTCGGCACGCCGGTCATCGCCGTGCCGGGCGCGGACGGCGAGCAGATCGCCTTCTTCGGCCCGGTCGTCACCCCCGCCCCGAAGGGCGAGGAGGCGGCGAAGCTGTGGGACGGCACGCTGCTGGTGGCGTCCATCCCCGGCTTCTACGAGATCAAGCGGACCCGGACGCAGGGCCCGATCTTCGACTGACCCGTCTTCGGCCGGACCGTACCGCCGCCCCGCCCCGGCAAAGGAACGGGGCGGGGCGGCGGTACGGGGAAGAGGCCGGGCGGGGGGCGACGGACGGACCCGGACGTACGCGACCGGCGCGCGGCGACGGGGCCGGGGAGCCGGCCGGGCCGGTGCAGGCGTCCCCGTACGGGTGCTGACGCTGCCGGAGTCACGACCTCACGAGGGACCGGCCGCCGACCGGTCGGCGGCCGCCTTCCCGGCCGCCTTCCCGGTGGGCGCGGCGGCCCGGTGCTCCGCCGCCTCCAGTGCCAGGGTGACCGCGAGGGAGGCGGCCGCCATCACGGTCATCGCCGTCCCCGGCGACGTCCACTGGGCGAGGGAGCCCGCGAGCGTGGCGGCGACGCCCTGCATGGCGATCATGCCGGAGGAGTGCAGCCCCAGCGCCTGCCCGGTGATCCCGTCCGGTGTCAGGGCCATCAGCCGCTCCTGGTACAGCAGACTCGCCGAGAAGCCGACCGAGGCGAGCAGCACCAGGGCGAACGCCAGGGGGAGCGCCGGGCCCGCGGCGAAGAGCAGGTACGGAGCGGCCAGGAACAGTTGCAGCGGCGCGGCCAGCCGCCCCCGCCGGGAGTGCGTGACGAACCGGCCCGTCACGACGTCCCCGACGAGCATCCCCAGCGCGGCGAAGGCGAAGAGGAGCCCCGCGTGCCCGGGGTCGTACGGTACGAACAGCGACTCGCAGCCGACGACCAGTCCGTTCGGCACCCAGAGCGCGAGATAGGTCCGGCGGCGCGGACCCGAGGACCACAGCACGGCGTTGGTCCGCCAGGTCTCGGCCACCGAGGGCCGCCCGGCGGTGCGCGGCGGCCGACGGGCCAGCCCGAACCGGGCGACGGCCGCCCCGGCCAGATACAGGACGGCGGCGACCAGCAGCGTGCCGCGCGCGGACAGCGTCGCCACCAGGAGCCCGCCGAGCGCGTACCCGCCGATCTGCATCAGGCCGGCGCACATGTTCAGCACCGAACGCCCCAGCAGATAGCCGTCCTTGGGCAGCACCTCGTTGAGCAGCCCGTACCGCACGCCCCCGCCCACCGCGGCGATCAAGCCCTCCACCACGATGATTGCGAAGACGGCCGGCAGCGGCAGCCCGGGGACGGCGAGGAGGGCGGTGGCCGCCGCGAAGGCGAGCGCCATGCCGGTCATCGCGGCCCGCGGCGGCAGCCGGTCCGCCGCCGACATCAGCACGGTCGCCCCGACGACCTGGGCGAGCGAGGAGCCGAACATGGACAGGGCGGCGAGCAGCGGCGATTCGGTGGCGGCGTAGACGAGGGAGCCGAGCGCCAGCCCGCTCGTCGTGGATCCGGCGACGTGGGTGGCGCCCGCCGCGAAGAGCGGTTTGAACTGCGGCGTGCGGAAGAGTTCCCGGTAGGTGCGCATGCGGGGGAGTCTCGGAGGGGACGCGCCGTGACCGTTACTGTTTCGCACGGAGGCGAAACGTGACGGCGGGACGCGGAGGCGTGACGGCATGGGCCTGTGGCGGATCGGCGCGGACACGCTGGCCGGGAGCCGGTTCGTCGTGTCGCCGCTCGCCGAGACCGTCGCCGCCCTGAAGGCCCTGGAGCGGGGCCGCCCCGACCACCCCGGCGAACGCGCCTGGCTCGACGCCCACCTGCCCGCCCACCGCGCCCGCCGGGCCGCCGACCCGGTGACCGCGCTGCTGGTCGCGGCGGCGCTCGGCGGCAGCTGGAACGCGGACTTCGCCACGCCCACACCGACGGGCGAGGGCGCCCCGTCCTTCGAGGAGGAGCTGGCCCCGGTCCGGGCGACCACGCCCGAACGCGCCCGGGCCGACCTCGTGGTCTCGCTCGGCGGCGGCCCCCTCCCGCCCCTCCTGGACCGCGACGACCTGGCGCAGCGCTTCGCCGACGTCCTGGAGTGGGTCTGGCACCGCGCCGTGCTGCCCGACTGGCCGCGCAGCCGCCGGATCATCGAGGCGGACGTCGTCGCGCGGACCGGGGAACTGGGCCGGGGCGGCTGGGCCGCCGCCCTGAGCGGTCTGCGCCCGGGGATGCGGTGGCTGGGCGACGGGCGGCTCCGGATCAACGCGTACGACTACCCGACGAAGCAACTGACCGGTGTGCGGCTGCTGTTCGTCCCGGTCACCCGGCGTTCGGGCTGGGTCTCCTGGGACGACGACGCGCGGCGGTACGCGATCGTCTACCCGTGTTCCGGCGCCCTGGCCGACGTGGGCCGGGCCCGGGTCCCGGACAGCCTGTCGCGCCTCCTCGGCCCCGCGCGGGCGACCGTCCTCGTCCTGCTCGCCGACCCGAAGAGCACCACCCAGCTCGTCGCCCTGACCGGCCAGGGCCTGGGCTCGGTCGGCCGCCACCTCAAGGTCCTCCTGGATGCGGGGCTGGCGGACCGCCGCCGCACCGGCCGCTCGGTCCTGTACTTCCGTACGGCCGCGGGCGACGTACTGGTGGGGGCCGCCCGACGGGACGGCCGAGGGGGCTCCCGCGGACCGGGGCCCTTCATCGCGTGACCGTGTAACCGGTCCGTGACGGCGGGGTCCTGGAACGAAGACGCCGGGATCCCCTCGGCACGACGCCTCCTCATAGTGATCGGGCGGGCACCGGGAAGCCGATGCCGTTCCGGTCGCAACCATTGACTCACCAAGGGGATCTCCATGTCCGGCAACCGCCGCAAGGCCTTTCTCGTCTCCGCCGTCCTCGTGGGCGGCGCCATGCTGATGACGGCGTGCCAGGACTCGGAGGCGACCACGGACACCGACGCCGCGCGGGGTTCCTCGTCGGCCTCGGCCACCCCGTCCGGCCCGTCGGCCGGGAGCGACGACCAGGGCACGGAGAAGGGTTCGGGCAAGGGCGCCGACAAGGGTTCCGGCACGGCGGGCAAGGGAACCGGGGGCGGGGACGGCTCCGGCGCCGACACCGGCAACGGCGAGCGGCAGCCGGTCGGGCAGGTCTGCGGCGCCAACGACATCTCCTGGAGCACCAGGTCCGAGACCCAGGCCGGTGGTTACGTCCTGATCACCGCGAAGGCGAAGCCGGGCATCACCTGCGTCCTGCCGGCCGCGCTGCCGACCGTGGCGTTCGGTTCCGACGGAACCGAGGCGGGCCCCGCGGAGCAGGCCGTCGGCGAGCAGATCACGCTGAGCGGGAGCACCACCGCCTACGCCGGGGTGAACCCGAAGACCACCGGGGAGGACGGCGGCAAGGAGCTGGACAGCATCATCGTCGCCGTCGGCGACAGCGACCCGAACCCGGTGTCCCTGAAGGTCGGCACCATCGTCGTCGACGCCCCGGTCGTCACCAACTGGCACACCTCCCCGACGGACGCGGTTCCGTTCGACTGAACAGCCCCACACCCTCGTCGAACACCCGACGGGCCCGGCAGACCGCTGCCGGGCCCGTCCCGCCGTTTCCGCACGGCCGGGGGCGGGGGAAAAATCCCTCCGGCGTTGTCGGTGACCTCTGTTAGCTTCGGGCGGCCCGTGCGTTCCACGGGCCTCGAAACGTTCACAGGGGAGGGCCAATTGACCGGATCAGGGAGAACGGGCAGACGCAGACGGACGGTGGTGGCCGGCTGCGCGGTGGCACTGCTGGCCACGGCCGCCGGCCCGGCGCAGGCGTTGGACAACCTGCCGCCGAAGCAGCCGCTGATTCAGGATCTCCGGACGGAGAACAGTCCCTGCGCGACCGGGGACGACCCGACGTACGTCTCGCGGCCGCCCAGGCTCAGCGCCGTGCTGTACGACCCGGAGGAGGACAACCAGCCCGTCGAGGCCAACCTGGTCAAGGGCGAGTTCGAGGCGTGGTGGACGGACGGGGCGGGGGTGGAGCAGCGTCGTACCCACACCACCCTCATGTCGTTGTCGGGGACTCCCCGGTACTGGACGGTGCCGGACGACATCCCGGCGAACACGGTCGTCTCCTGGCACGTCCGTGCCGACGACGACGAGGCGACTTCCTCATGGAGCGACGAGGGCGACGGCTCGGCCTGCTCGTTCGTGTACGACGACGTGAGCCCCGAGAAGCCGACGATCAGCTCCCCCGAATACCCCGATGACGGCTCCTGGACGGACGGGGTCGGCGTCTACGGTCACTTCACCATGGACTCGCCCTCCGACGACGTGGTGGCGTACAGGTACGAATTCCCGGGCGTCCCTTACGGGACGGTCTCCGCCGGGGAGCCCGGTGGGCCCGCGACCGTTCCGTACTTGCCGCTCACTTCGGGGCCCGAGTGGCTGGCGGTCCGCGCGGTCGACCGGTCGGGCCGATTGAGTGCGGAGTCGCGGTACGAGTTCAACGTGCAGTCCGGGCGCGCCCCCGTCGCCCGCTGGAAGCTGGACGACCCGGCGGGCTCCCGCTCCGCCGCCGCCGAGACGGGCACCGCAGCCCGGGCCGGCACCGGTGTGACCTTCGGCGGCCCGGCGCCCTCGGGCACGGGGGCCACCGCCACGGTCGGCCTCGACGGCAGTGGCCACGGCTTCCTCACCACCGACGCCCCGGCCACCGACATCCGCAAGTCCTTCGCCGTCAGCGGCTGGGCGCGGCCCGCCGAGACCGGTCGGAACATGACCGTCGCCAGTCAGGACGCGGACGGGGGGCCCGGCTTCGCCCTCGGCCTGCGCAACGGGGAGACCGGCCCCGCCTGGTCGTTCGCGATCGGGGACGCGACGGTGTCCGGCGGCGCACCCGAGACCGGCGAGTGGGCCCATCTGCTGGGGCTGTACGACGCGGAGACGGGCCGCGCCCGGCTGTACGTCAACGGCCACGAGGTCGGCACCGAAGTGGCGGCGACCCCCGCCGAGGCGGCCGGCGCTTTCCAGATCGGCCGCGCCCGCGGGGCCGCCGGCTACCGCGACCGGTGGCACGGCGACATCGGCGACGTACGGGTCCACGACCGGGTCGTGGTGCCGGGCGAGGTGACCGAACTGGCACGGCGCAAGTCGAAGCTGCTCGGCCGCTGGGCGTTGGAGAACGCGACGGACGGCACGAGCCCCGAGCAGTCGGGCGGCGCCCCGCTGCGGCTCGGCGCGGGAGCCTCGATCTACCAGGGCTCCGACAGTTCCTGCATCCCGGAGCTGGACCCCGACTGCCCCTACGTGCCGCCGGCACTGGTCGGCAACGGGCATCTCGGTCTGGACGGCGAGACCGGATACGCCGCCACCGACGGGCCCGTCGTGGACACCGCGGAGAGTTTCTCCCTCGGTGTCGTGGTGCGGCTGACGGACTCCGCCCCGGCCCGCCCGATGACCGTGCTCTCGCAGGCCGGTGAGCACACCGACGTGCTCAAGGTGCGCTACGACCCGTCCACGTACAGCTGGCAGCTGGTGATGCCGGAGAAGGACGAGGCCGGGGCCCCCGAGAAGGTGGTGGCCCAGATCAAGAGCTCGGCGGGTGGTCAGGAGCGTCGTCTCGCCGTGGTCTACGACGACGGGACCGACACGGTCACGCTCTTCCTCGACGGCTCCGTCAAGGAGACCGCGAGCCTCCCGCACGGGCTGCGCAGCACCGGCGCCCTCCAGATCGGCCGGGCCAGGGCCGGTGGCGGATGGGGCGAGTACTTCCATGGGGACGTGGACGAGGTGCAGGCGTACTCCGGCGCGCTGCGGGAGAGGGACGTGCCGTTCCTGGGCACGGGCGTGGACTACTGCCCGTGCTGATCCATCAGCACTGAACCGGGCCGAGAGGTGCGACGGCCCGCGGGAACACCGGTTCCTGCGGGCCGCCGGGCACCGGGACGGTGTCCGGCCGGGGCCCTCACGCGTCGAGCCACTCCGTCACCTCGACCGTGTCCCCGACGCTCACGACGCCCTCGCACACCACCGCGTTCTTCGCGCCGAAGCTGACCTTGTTGCCGTACTCCGGTTCGCGCCGGTACGTCGACAGGGTGCGGATCGGTTCCGGGCCCGCGCGGTGGCCGGTGACCTGGTCGACCATGGGGACGGCGCACCGCATCGCCCGTACCGAGTGGGCCAGTTCGACGGAACCGATGGTCATCCGGCGCACCCGGTCCTCGAAGTGGGGTTCGTCGTCGCCGGTCAGGACGATGTTGGGGCGGAAGCGGTCCATGGGGACGGGGGAGGCGTCGCCGCCCGCGGTGATACGGGTGTTGAGGTCGTCCAGCGAGGCCGTCGAGGCGATCAGCACGGCGTGCGCGTCCGCGAAGTTGACCTTGCCGGGGGTGTCGCCCCAGCCGTCCCGGTCGAAGCCGGGCGCCACCCGCACCAGGCGGGACTTCGCGCCGAGCACGTCGGAGAACCACTCCGCGATCTCGTCCCCCTGGTCGACGGCCTCGCCGAGAGGACGGTCGAACATGCTGACCTCGCGGCGCGGGCCGTCCGGGTCGACGTCCAGGCGCAGTGGCTCGATGTCCTCGGCCGACAGGCTCAACGCCGCGCCGCCCTCCAGGACCCCGACCCGGACCGCGGCCATGGCGGGGTGCGTGCGCTGGCTGCGGAACGCGCCGTCCGCAGCGTCCACCACCATGAACGTGCGGTCGTGTTCGAGGCCGGTCCCGAGGACGTGCGCGGAGTCGACCGTGGTCCCGGCACAGCCCTTGACCGGGTAGTAGGTGAGGCGGTGAACGGTGATGGTCACAAGACACTCTCCCGGGCGGCCGCTTCGAGGTCGTCGATGCTGCCGGATGCGATGGTGCGGATGTGGCAGGTGTGGCAGGTGGGATCCCCGGCCCGGAAGGCGTCCGTGGAGACGGCGGGAGCGGGGTCCATGGCGCCCATCATCGCATCCACCTCGCACGACGTGAGTTCCTTTTGGGGACTTTGTGGCGCCGGCCGGCGGAGGGGACCGGAACCGCGTTGGTACGATCACCTGTTCGATGTCGGCGGTGCCCGGGCACCCGGCCATCACTTTGTGGAGAGAACATGCAACGTCCCCTCGTCCCCCTCGTCCCGCTCGTCGTCGCGGCGGTGCTGCTGTGCGCCGGATGCTCCGGGGAATCGGGTTCGGGATCCGGATCGGATGCGGCGCGGGGGTCGGGGAAGGCCGCGAAGGCCGCCGGGGCCGACTCGGCGGCGGACCACGGGGCGGCGGTACGGGCCGCGGTGGCCGCGACGGAGCGGAGCAGCGCCCGGATCGACGAACGGATCGAGATAGGGGACGGCACCACCAACTACGTCATCTCGGTCAAGGGCGACTTCGACTGGGCGGGTGACAAGGGACGCCTCGCGGTCGACCTCCGCAATCCGGCGGTTCCCGGGAAGACGTCGCCCCGCATGGACGAGATCTTCGCCGGCGACACCGTCTACTTCGGCGGGTTCGCCGAGATGGCGGGCTCCTGGGGGTCGATCCGCCGGGACGAGGCGGAGGCCCACTACGCGCTGCGGGCACCGATGAACGACCCCGAGCACGTCCTGCGCCAGGTGGCGCAGATGCGCAGGATCTCGAAGGTCGGCGAGGAGACGGTGAACGGCGTGCGCGCGGTCCACTACCGCGGCACGCTCACCGAGAAGACGGTCACGCTGCGGATGGCGAAGGACATGAAGGCCAAGGTCGCCACCATGGGGGAGAAGACCGGTGGGCTCACCGTGTACGCGGACGCCTGGATCGACCGGAACGGGCGGATCGTGCGCACCCGGCTCGACTGGCCCCTGGGCCCGGCGGGCATCAGGGCGACGATGGACCTGACGGACCACGGGAAGCCGGTACGGGCGAAGGCCCCGGCCCCCGACGAGGTCGTCCCCATGCCGCAGGTCGGCGGCCCCCTGCCGGGCTGACCGGCCCTGTGCCGCGCGATGTGACGCAAGGGCCCTCGGCCGAAGTCCTGCTGACATGCTTACGGCGATCACGACAAGTGGACAGGCAGTCGAAGGGGTGGGGAATGTCCGGGGTAGGGGTCGGGAGAAGAGCGTCGGCGCTGCTGTGCGCCGTCGTGCTGATGGGTGGGGTGGCCGGATGCGGTGGGTCCGACGGTGGGCCCGGGGGCGGTGAACCGTCCGGTGCACCCGCCATGAGCGACACGCAGCGGATGAACGAGTCGCTCAAGTTGTTCAAGGGCTATGAATCCTTCCGGATGAAGGGCGAATTCAGGTCCGAAATGTCGGTCGGGGTCGACCTGCGTGCCGATCGGCAGGGAAACTGCGTCGGCACGTACAAGCAGAATCAGGTGCCCGACGAGGTGACCATCATTCGTGACCGTGGCTGGGTGCGCTACGACGACAAAAACCTTGAGGAGATACGCAAGGTCACGAAGATTTACATGCCGGACAAACTGGCCGCTGTCGACGAAGCGATCAAGAAGTCCCGCGGAAAGTACATCGAATACCCGGCCCGTGACCTCTTGGACAACCCGGGGCTGTTCCTCTGTGCGTTCCACCTGGCGTTCATGAAAGTTCCGGGAAAGGTGAGAAGCGCCGAGGAAGTGGGAAACCCGCGCACCAGGGGCAATGAGCGGACCGTTCAGCTCACGCACGGTTCCGGCGAGGGCGAAGTATCGGTGCACGTGCCGGAGAAGGGCGGGAACGCACCCCGGGGCATCGAATTCAATCTCGGTGACGTGCCGGTGATACTCGAACTCGACGAATACGACAAGCCGGTGACCGTGAAGCCGCCCGCGCCCGCGGACGTCGTGCAGGAGAAAGAGGTGCGGGCGCTGGACCTGTCCTCGGATCTGCCCGGCGACTGAGCGAGGTCGGTGCGCCCCGGTCGGGTCCGGGCCCCGGCGGAAAGTCCTTCGACACGGGGGACGGATCCGGCCATGATCGGGTGCGTGAGTTCGTATGTGAGTGACCCGGTTCGTGTCGGTACGGAGCAGCTGCCGGGAGGGCGGTTGCTGGGGTGGGCCGAGTGGGGGCCGGCGGACGGGGTGCCGGTGCTGCTGTCGCCCGGTGCGGCCACCGGCAGGCACCTCGGGTTCGGCGCCGACGCGGTGGCCGGGCTCGGGGTGCGGCTGATCTCCGTCGACCGTCCCGGGCTGGGGGCCTCCACGCCCCTGCCGGGCCGTACGTTCGACGACTTCGCCGACGACGTCCGCGCGTTCGCCGCGCTGCGCGGCCTGGACCGGCCCCTGATGGTCGGCAACTCGCAGGGCGCGCCCTTCGCGCTGGCGTGCGCCGCCGCCGGGGTGGTCGGCGCGCTCGCGGTGGTCTCCGGCGCGGACGAGGTCGCCGAGCCGCGCTTCGCCGACGCGCTCCCGGAGGACCTGCGCCGCCTCGTCGATCTGGCCGTGTCCGACCCGGCCGCCGCCGAGCAGGTCTTCGCCGGGTTCACCGCGCAGGGCATGTGGGACATGGTCATGTCCCACAGCCCCGAGCGCGACCTCGCCGTGTACCGGCAGCCCGCGTTCGCCGCCGCCTACCGGCGCGCCCTCGACGAGGCCTTCGCGCAGGGCGCGGCCGGCTACGCCCGGGACACCGCCCTGGCCATGGGGCGCTGGGGGATCGGGCTGTCGGACATCGCCGTACCCGTCGACCTCTGGTACGGCCAGGAGGACACCGGCCACTCGCCCGACCACGGGGCCGGGCTGGCCTCGCGCATCCCGGGTGCGGTCCGGCACCTGGTGCCGGAGGCCGGTGGATCGGTGCTCTGGACCCACGCCGAGCAGGTGCTGCGCACTCTCCTGGCCCACGCCCCGACCGCCTGAGCACGGAGCAACGCGGCACAGAAGGGCCCCCGTCCGTCACGTCCGGGCGGGGGCCCTTCCTCCATCCGCCTGCCGGGTGAAGGTTGAGAAGACGATCACGAGGCAGGACGATTCCCGCGCCCCGCGGTCAGGGGGCGAGCAGCAGCACGTCGGCGCGCTCCTTGGCGGCCGCGTAACGCTTCGCCACGTCCTGCCAGTTGACGACGGCCCACATCGCGTCGATGAAGTCGACCTTCTGGTTCTTGTACTGGAGGTAGAAGGCGTGCTCCCAGGCGTCGAAGACCAGGACCGGGACGGAGCCCTGCCCGACGTTGCCCTGGTGGTCGTAGACCTGCTCGACGATCAGCCGGCCGCTGACCGGCTCGTACGCCAGGACGCCCCAGCCGGAGCCCTGCGTGGTGGCCGCGGCCTTCGTCAGCTGGGCCTTGAAGCCTGCGAACGAGCCGAACGACTCGGTGATCGCGTCCGCGAGGTCGCCGACGCCGTCCGCCGCGAGGGGCTCGCCGCCGCCGTCACCGGTCATGTTGTGCCAGTAGATCGAGTGCAGGATGTGGCCGGACAGGTGGAACGCGAGGTTCTTCTGGAGGCCGTTGATCGCTCCCCACGCACCCTTGTCGCGCGCCTCCTCCAGCTGCTCCAGGGTGTCGTTCGCGCCCTTCACGTACGCGGCGTGGTGCTTGTCGTGGTGGAGCTCGATGATCTGCGGATTGATGACCGGTTCGAGCGCCGCGTAGTCGTACGGGAGTTCCGGGAGCGTGTACGTGGCCATGTGGTCGAACCCTCCAGCTGCTGCCAGGTTGTTATTGCAAGTTCTATGCAGGAGCAGGCTAACAGCAGGAGGGCGCCCGAAGTGATCAGTCCTTCGACCTAGGACGTGTCCGGGGACCTGCCTCGTCGCGGCCGGGCCTGTCGGACGGAGACGGGCCCGGCCGCGACGGGTGGTCAGGCGCGGGCGCGGGTCCGGGCCGCGGCGAGGCGGGTCAGGTGGTCCTCGTACGCCTTCGCGTAGTGCGCCGCGCGTGCCGGGTCCGGCTCGACGATCTCGGTCGGGGCCGTCCACGCCGCCGTGTCCAGCTCCGTCCCGAAGCGCCGCGCCGCGGCCAGCACCGCGCCGCGCGCACCTACCTCGCCCTCCACGATCCGGACCGGCCGGCCCAGCACGTCGGCGAACAGCCGCATCCACGCGGGCGAACGGGTGCCGCCGCCGCACAGGGCGAGGGTGCCGGTGAGACCGGCGGCCTCCAGGCAGTGCCGGGCGGCGAAACCGATGCCCTCGCAGACCGCCCGGATCAGGTCCCCCGGCGTGGTCTCCAGCGACACCCCGGTCAGTTCGGCGCGCAGCCTCGGCTCGACGAACGGGGCGCGTTCGCCGGACGGGGCGAAGTAGGGCAGCACCCGGACCCCGTTCGCGCCGGGCGGGGTGGCGGCGAGCAGCGCGTCGACCTCGGTGTGGCGCACCCCGGTGGTGCCCAGGACCCAGTCCAGGGCCGCGGTGCCGACCATCGCGGGCATGGCGCGCAGCCAGTGGCCGGGGCGGTCGGTGGAGATGTGCAGCCCGGCCGGTTCGCCCTCCAGGTCGAGCCGTCCGGTGGCCACCAGCGCGGCCAGACAGGTGCCGACGATCAGCAGCCCGTCGCCCGGCCGGGTGACGCCCGCGCCCAGGGCGCAGGCCGCCAGGTCGTACGGGCCGTTGGAGATCCGTAACCCGGAGGGGAGTTCGGCGGTCGCGACCGGGTCGCTGACCGGGGCGAGGAGCGGGGCCCGGTGGGTGAGGCCGAGCGCGGCCAGGACCTCGGGGGAGTACGCCCGGGTCAGCGGGTCCAGGAACGGCATCGACGCGTCGGACACGTCCGTGGCCCGGACCCCCGTGAGCCGCTGGAACACCATGTCCTTGCAGTACAGGGCGGTCGCCGCCGCGTCGAGCGAGGCCGGGTCGTGCCGGTCCAGCCAGGCCAGCACCGGGCCCGGACAGCCCGGGAACATCGCGCTGCCGGTGCGCCGGTAGACGGTCTCGAAGACCCCTGACTCCAGCCAGGCGTCGACCAGTTCATGGGCCCGGCCGTCCATCCAGGAGATCGCCGTACGGACCGGGCGGCCCGCCTCGTCGACCAGCCAGACGCCGTCGCCCTGACCGGTGAGACCGGCGAACACGACCCCGTCGGAGCCGAGCGCGGCCAGCACCTCGCGGACCGCCCCGTACAGCTCGTCCATGTCCTGTTCCACGAAACCGCCGTGGATCGCGAGGCCCACCGGGCGGGACTCGACCGCCAGGGTGCGGCCCCGCGGGTCGAAGGCCGCGGCCTTCACCACGGACGTGCCGACGTCGATGCCGATGTAGCGCGGCTCGGTTCCCGTCACGGTCACAGCTCCCCTCGGAGCGCGTGGGCGAGCGGTTCGCCCCGCACATGGCGGGCCACCTCGGCCGCCGCGATCCGGGCCGCCTTCTGCGCGACGGCCCGGCTGGCCCCCGCCACGTGCGGGGTCATCAGCAGGTTCGGGGTACGGAAGAGCCGCGACGTGGCGGGCGGCGGCTCCTGCTCGTACGTGTCGAGCGCCGCGGCCCGCAACTGCCCCGAGTCCAGGGCGTCGCACAGCGCCTCCGTGTCCAGCAGCCCGCCCCGGGCCGCGTTGACCAGCACCGCGCCGCGCGGCAGCAGCGCCAGTTCACGGGCCCCGATCAGATGCCGGCTCTCCGGGGTGAGCCTGGCGTGCAGGGTCAGCACCCGGGAGCGGGCCAGCAGCGCCTCCAGCGACGGGGCGCGCATGCCGTGCACGTCGCCGCGCACGTACGGGTCGTACACCTCGACCTCGGCGCCGAACGCGGCGAGCACCCGGGCCACCCGGCTGCCCACCGCGCCGTAGCCGATCAGCCCGACCGGGGTGTCCTCCAGCTCCAGGCCGCAGTGCTCGTACGTGTAGTGGGAGGCGTCCCAGAGGCCGTCGACGGCGAGGGAGTGGTGGGACTCGGGGATGCGGCGCAGGGCGGAGAGGATCAGCCCGACGGTGAACTCGGCGGTCGCCGCCGCGTTGCGCCCGGGGGCGAAGCACACCCGTACGCCCCGGGCCCGCGCGGCGGCGGCGTTCACATTGACCGGACCGCCCCGGCAGACCACGACCAGCCGCAGGTCCGGGGCGGCGGCCAGGACCCGCTCCGTGAACGGGGCCATCTGGGTCACGCACACCTCGACCCCGTCCAGGGCGGCGATCAGCGCGTCCTCGACGTCGCTGGCCTCGTCGACCTCGGCCACCCTGCCGAAGGGCTCCAGCGGCCAGGGCAGGGTGAGCTCGGTCAGGCGCGTCCCGGTGTCCGGGGAATCGGTGCCGAGGGCCCGGTCCAGGGCCTCGGCGAGCAGGGAGTTGCGGACGAAGTGGTCACCGGCGAGCAGGATCCTCGTCGGGGGGCGGACCGTCTCGGGGCGGGTCATCGCAGAGCGTCTCCTTGTCCGGGGGTCGGGGACACGGGCGGCCCGGGGGCCGGCGGTGATGCCTGGTGATGCCTACGGTGTCATCGGGGACGGGCCACGGCCCCGGACCGGCGCGCGGATCCGGCCCGGTCGCCCGCCATCTCCACCCCCGCGCCGGATCGGACGTCCGCCGCCCCCGCGTCCGTGCCGGGCCGGTGGTCCGCCGGTCCCGGGTCCGCGCCGGATCGGTCATCCGTCCTCGTCACCTCCCGCGCCGGGCCTCCGGCCGGTGGCGCAGACCTCGTAGGGCACCTTGTGCTCGTCGAGTTCGCGCAGCGCCCGGGGGGACGCCCCGTCGTCGACCAGCAGCAGGTCGAAACGGGAGAGCGGGGCGAGCCGGTGCAGGGCGACCCGGCCCAGCTTGGAGTGGTCGAGCAGCAGCACGTTGCGGCTCGCCGAGTCGAGCATCGCCCGCTTCACGGAGACGATGTGCTGCTCCTGGTGGTAGGCGAAACCGCCGGACGCGGCGGAGGTCGAGGTGAAGCAGACGTCCACCTGGAGCGACTGCACCGCCTCCACGCACGAGACGCCGAGGAACGAGGAGTGCAGCGGGTCGAAGTCGCCGCCGAGCCCCATCAGGCGTATGCCGCGCTCCTGCGACAGCAGGTTGATCGCCTCCAGGAAGTTGGTGACGACGGTCAGCGGGGTGATGGAGCGCAGCCGCCGCGCGATCTCCAGGGTGGACGTCGAGTCGTCGAGCATCACCGCCATGCCCGGTTCTATGAGCTCCAGGGCCCGTTCGGCGATGGCGGCCTTCTCGGCGCGCATCGTCTTCAGCCGGTAGGAGACGTTCGACTCGAAGACACCGGACGGCTGGGCGGTGACCCCGCCGCGGAACTTGCGGACGATGCCTTGCCGTTCCAGCTCGTCCAGATCCCGGTGGATGGTCATCAGGCTGACGTCGAAGCGCTCCGCCAGTTCCGCGGCGCTCACCTCGCCCTGTGCGAGGACGTACTCGGCCATGGAGGCCTGCCGGGGGGCGGGTCCCCGCTGTGGAACGTTGCTCACGTGCTGATCCTTCGTCCTGGACGTGCCGGCCGGTCGGCCCCGGGGCGTGCTCCCGTCCGGCGGGGGCACGGGTGGAACGGCTCCGGCGTCGGACCCGGCCGTCGTCGCGCGGGCGGCCGGCGCCGGACGTGCGGGTGTGCGGACGTACGGACGTGCGGGGGGTGCGCGGGTCCGGCCGTGACCTCCACGGTCCGGCCGGGAACGGGCAGGCGGGCGACGGCGGCGTTCACACATTGAGCCGACTGGTTAACAGAGCTTGGAACAACGGAAGTTGGCCGTCAATCCCTCGCGCAACGGAAATTCTCGGTGCAGAGTGAGAACTTCACAGAGGGGACCGATATGTGGATGGGCATCGATCTCGGCACGCAGAGCGTCCGCGCGGTGGTGGCGGGGGACGACGGTGAGATCCTCGGCAGCGGCTCGGCGCCGCTCACCGGCAGACGCGACGGCGTACGGCACGAGCAGCGGCCCCTCGACTGGTGGACGGCCGTCCGCGCGGCGAGCCGCCGGGCCCTGCGCGACGGCCCCGCCCCGCGCGCGCTCGCGGTCTGCGCCACCTCCGGCACCGTACTGCTCGGCGACGCGGCGGGCCGGCCGCTGACCCCGGGCGTGATGTACGACGACGGCCGGGCCGCGGCGGAGGCGGAACGGGCCGGGACCTCGCCGAGCTGGGGGCTGCCCAAGGCGATGTGGCTGCTGCGGGAGCACGGGGGAGCGGCGGGCGGCGCCGTACGGATCATGCACCAGGCCGACGTGGTCCTGGCCCGGCTCGCCGGGACGCCGCTGCCCACCGATTCCAGCCACGCCCTGAAGACCGGCTACGACCCGGAGCGGGAGGCCTGGCCGTGGCGGCGGTTCGAGAGGCTGGGGCTGCCCGGCGAACTGTTCCCGGACGTGGTGCGGCCGGGGACGCGGATCGGCGAGGTGGGGCGGGCGGCGGCCGAGGAGACCGGGATCCCGGCGGGCACGGCCATCGTCGCCGGGATGACCGACGGGTGCGCGGCGCAGATCGCCTCGGGCGCGCTCGCCGTCGGCTCCTGGAACTCGGTGCTCGGCACGACACTGGTCCTCAAGGGGGTCACCTCGTCACCGGTCGAGGACCCGGCCGGCGTCGTCTACAACCACCGGGCGCCGGACGGGAGCCGGCTGCCGGGCGGGGCCTCGGGGGTCGGCGGCGGGGCGCTGACCGCCGCCTTCCCGGCCGCCGACCCGGCCCTCATGGACATGCTGGCCCGCGCCCACGAACCGGCGCGCGTGGTGGCGTACCCCCTGGTGGCGACGGGGGAGCGGTTCCCCTTCGTGGCACCGGAGGCCACCGGCTTCCTGCTCGGCGAGCCCGCGAGCGACGCCGAGCACTGGGCGGCCCTGCTGACCGGGGTGGGTCTGGTCGAACGGCTCTGCTTCGACTACCTCGACCTGCTCGGCGCCCCGGCGCACGGCGCGCTGACGTTCACCGGCGGCGCGGTCCGCAGCGGCCACTGGAGCCGGCTGCGTGCCGACATCCTGGGCCGCCCGGTGCGCATCCCGCAGTACAGCGAACCCGCGCTCGGCATGGCCGTGCTCGCCGCGTACGGGGCGGGGGCGACGGACACGCTGCACCGGGCCGCGGCCCGGATGGTGCGACTGCGGCACGTGCTGCACCCGCATCCGGTGCGCACGGCGTGGTACACCGAGCCCTACCTCACCCTGGTGGGCGAACTGGAGCGCCGCGGCTGGCTCCCCGGCCCCGTCGCCGCCCACGCCCGTACCCGAACGGAGAACGCATGACCGGGAGCCCGGCCACGCTGCTGCTGGCCCGCCACGGACAGACCGTCTGGCACGCGGAGAACCGCTACGCCGGCGTCAGCGACATCGCCCTCACCGACGAGGGCCGCCGCCAGGCCCGGCAACTGGGCGAGTGGGCGGCCCGCAACCGGGTCGACGCGATCTGGACGTCCACGGTCGGCCGCGCCGTCGAGACGGCGCAGCCCGCCTGCCGGGCGCTCGGCCTCGTGCCCCGGCGCGAGCACGATCTGCGCGAGTGCGACTTCGGCGAGGTGGAGGGGCGCACCCTGGCGGAGTTCGCGGCGGACCACCCCGACCTGGCCGCGGAGTACCGAGCCGACCCGGTGGCCCACCCCTTCCCCGGGGCCGAGGACCCCCGGACGGCCGCGGCCCGGGGGGCGGCGGCGCTGCGCCGGATCGCGGCCGGGCACCCGGGGCAGCGGGTGCTGGTCGTCGCGCACAACACCCTGCTGCGGCTCGTGCTGTGCGAACTGCTGTCGATCCCGCTGGGCTCCTACCGCCGGGTCTTCCCGCAGCTGCGGAACACGGCGGTGAGCGAGGTGCGGATCGGGGAGTCGGGCGGGGCGCTGCTCTCCCTCAACGTGCCCTGCGCCCCGGACACCCCTGCTCGCTGAGCACCGTGCCCCGCCCGCCGGATGCCGGATGTCACTCGGCGGGCGCGGCCCGGCGCTGGCGCACGACACCGACGGCGATCAGCGCGGCGGTCAGGGCCCCGCTCGCCAGCAGCTGGTCGCGGGTGTCGGGCCGGAGCAGCATCAGGACGAAGACGCCGACCATCGCCACCAGCGCCAGCACCGTCAGGACCGGGAAGAGCCACATCCGTACGACGAGCTTCTCCGGGGCCGAGCGCTCCAGCCGGCCGCGCAGGATCAGCTGGGAGACGGCGATGAAGATCCAGACCACCAGGATCACCGCGCCGATCATGTTGAGCAGCCAGTGGAAGACGTCGTCGGGACGCCAGTAGCTGAGCAGCACGCACAGGAAACCGAACCCGGACGACATCAGGACGGCGGTGCGCGGGACCCCCGAGGAGATCCGGCCGAGCCGCTTCGGGCCCTGGCCCCGGGCGACCAGCGAGCCGGCCATGCGCGAGGCGCCGTAGATGTTGGCGTTCATCGCGGAGAGCAGGGCGACCAGGACGACCACGTTCATGATCTGGGCCGCGCCGTGGATGCCGAGGTGGTCCAGGGTCGCGTAGAACGGGCCGACCTTCGCGACCTTCTCGTCGTCCCAGGGGACGAGCGTGACGACGACCGCCATCGATCCGACGTAGAAGAGCGCGATCCGCCACATCGCCGTCCGCACCGCACCGGCGACGCCCCGCACCGGGTTCTCGGACTCGGCCGCGGCGATGGTGACGGTCTCCAGACCGCCGTACGCGAAGACCGAGGCGAGCAGGCCGACGACCAGGCCCTCGACGCCGTTCGGCATGAAGCCGCCCGCGCCGGAGAGGTTGGCGGTGCCGGGGGCGTCCGTGCCGGGCAGCAGCCCGAGGATCGCCAGCAGGCCCAGCACCAGGAAGAGCGTGATCGCCACGACCTTGAGGGTGGCGAACCAGAACTCGAACTCGCCGAACTTCTTCACCGAGGCCAGGTTCGCGCCCAGGAACACCAGCATGAACAGCGCGACCCAGATCCACTCCGGGGTGCCGGGCAGCCAGCCGGTGACGATCTTCGCGGCGCCGATGCCCTCCAGGCCGACGGCCACGCAGAGCAGCACCCAGAACGCCCAGCCCACGGTGAATCCGGCCCACGGCCCGATCGCCCGTTCCGCGTGGACGGAGAAGGAGCCGGAGGCCGGGTTCGCGGCCGACATCTCGCCGAGCATCCGCATCACGAGCATGACCAGCAGCCCGGAGACGGCGTACGCGATGACGATCGACGGGCCCGCGGCGGCGATGCCCTCGCCGGAGCCGACGAAGAGCCCGGCGCCGATGACGCCGCCGAGGGCGATCATCGAGAGGTGGCGCTGCTTGAGCCCGTGGGTGAGAGCCGAATCGGCCCCGGTTCCCCCGGCACCACCGGTGTCGGGAGAGCCGGGAGCGCCGGGGGAGTCGGAGGTGTCGGTCGGGACGCCGGTGGGGGGAGGCGCGGAATTCCGGGACATGGACGTGCTCTGTTCGATAGGTGAGACGTGGGGGGACATGCGCGGACAGTCTGGACACGCACCCCGGCGACGGGGAACCGGTGTCCGCTATCCGGGCGCGATGCTCACCCAGGGTACGCACCCGGACACGGTGGGGCGGCGGTCCGGCCGTATCGCGCCCCCGGTCCGCCCCGGTCCTGCGGAGGCGGCCCGCATTCCAGGCGCCCCTCCCGGGGGATTTGGCGGGAAGCTACAGTTCCGCAAGGGCGTCCGAATCGGTGGAGCGGAGGGCATCCCGCCCCCACCTCAGTGACGAGCATCACGCCGTCGCGTGATTGTGCGCGGCCCTTTGTGCGGACCCCACCAACGCCCCGACCAACGCTTTGTGGGCCACTGATGGTGATCGGTCGTTAACCCGTGGGCTAACGTCGGCCCCAGTCTGTCCCCACCTGCCCTCACCCCCGCGGAGTCCCGATGAGCACTGCTGCCGCCCCTGCCCGTACCGGAGTGGTCCTCGCCGACCTGCTGCCCGCCGCCCGGAACCGTTACGCCGTCGACACGGCGCTGGTCCTCGGCGGTGCCGCGCTCACCGGGATCGCCGCCCAGATCGCCGTGCCGATCCCCGGCTCGCCGGTCCCGGTCACCGGCCAGACGTTCGCCGCGCTCCTCGTCGGCACCGCGCTCGGCGCCCGCCGGGGCTTCCTCTCCCTCGGGGTGTACGCCCTCGTCGGCATGGCGGGCATGCCGTGGTTCGCCGAGGCCCGGTCGGGGATGGCCTTCCCGTCGTTCGGCTACGTCCTCGGCATGCTGCTCGCCGCCGTCGTCGTCGGCGCCCTCGCCCGTCGCGGTGGCGACCGCTCGATGCTGCGCACCGCGGGCACGATGGTGCTGGGCTCCGCGATCATCTACGCGGTCGGCGTCCCGTACCTGGCGCTGTCCACCGGCATGTCGGCGAGCGCCGCGATCGCGGCGGGACTGGTGCCGTTCCTGCTCGGCGACGCGCTGAAGGCGGCGCTGGCCATGGGCGCGCTGCCCGCGGCCTGGAAGCTCGTCGGCCGCCGCGGCTGACGCCGCCACCGCTCGCGCGGGGAGGCCCGCCGGATCGCGACACGCACGCGACCGGCGGGCCTCCGTCGTGTCCGGGCACCGACCGGGAAGGCTCCCGGCGCCCGGACCCGGCCGGATCCGATGTCGGCCGGACCCGGGCGGGCCCGGCGCGGGACCCGGTGCAGGATCCGGCCGGGCCCGGCGCCGTCGGCCGTCAGGCGTCGGCGGGTGCCTTCGCGTCCGTGCCGTTGCGGCGGTTCCTGGCCTCGCGGACCAGCGAGACGGCCACCACCAGCGCCGCGACGAGCAGCGAGAGCAGCACCTGCTCGCGTCCGCCGTCGTCGGTCAGCATGTAGACCAGGACGAACGAGATCATCGCGATGGTCGCCCAGGTCAGGTACGGGAAGAGCCACATCCGTACGATCAGCTTCTCCGGCGACTCGCGCAGGATCATGCCGCGCATCCGCAGCTGGGTGAAGCAGATGACCAGCCAGACGAACAGGGCGACCGCGCCGGAGGAGTTCAGCAGGAACTGGAAGACGGTGTCGGGCCACTGGTAGTTGAAGAACACGGCGACGAAGCCGAAGACGACCGAGGACAGGATGGCGGCCTGCGGCACGCCCCGCTTGTTCGTCCGGGCGAACGCCTTCGGCGCGTCCCCGCGGCCGCCGAGCGAGAAGGCCATCCGCGAGGCCGTGTAGAGGCCGGAGTTCAGGCACGACAGCACGGCGGTGAGCACGATGACGTTCATGACCTGTCCGGCGTGCGGGATGCCGATGGAGTTGAGGGCGGCGACGTAGCTGCCGTCCTTCACGATCGACGCGTCGTTCCACGGCAGCAGGGTGAGCACGATGAAGATCGAGCCCAGGTAGAAGACGGCGATCCGCCAGATCACGCTGTTGGTGGCCTTCTGGACGGCGCGCTGCGGGTTCTCCGACTCGCCGGCGGCGAGGGTGACGATCTCGCTGCCCATGAAGGAGAAGACGACCATCAGCACACCGGTGAGGATGGCGCCCGGCCCCTGGGGGAAGAACCCGCCGGTGTCGGTGAGGTGCGCGAGACCCGCGCCCGGGTTGTCCGAGCCGGGCAGCAGCCCGAAGACGGCGAGCAGTCCGACGACCACGAAGGCGCCGATCGCCACGACCTTGATCCCGGCGAACCAGAACTCGAACTCGCCGTACGACCCGACCGAGACCAGGTTCGTCGCGGTCAGCACCACCATCACGATCAGCGCCCACGCCCATTGCGGGACGCCGGGCACCCAGCCCTCCAGGATCTTGGCCCCGGCGGTGGCCTCGACGGCGAGCACCACGACCCAGAAGAACCAGTACAGCCAGCCGATCGAGAAACCGGCCCAACGGCCCAGCGCCTGGTCGGCGTAGGCGGAGAAGGAGCCCGAGCTGGGGCGGGCCGCGGCCATCTCGCCGAGCATCCGCATCACGAAGACGACCATCAGGCCGACCAGCGCGTAGGAGAGCAGGATGGCGGGTCCGGCGGCGGCGATGCCGGTGCCGGAGCCCACGAAGAGGCCCGCCCCGATCACGCCGCCGATGGCGATCATCGAGAGGTGGCGGTTCTTGAGGCCCGCCTGGAGGCCGTCCGAGGAGTTCGAGGAGTGGGGGGAGTCCGGGCCGTTCGACCGGTCCGGATCGCCGGGGTGGGGGCCCGGCCCGATCAGAGTCGTCTGCGACGTCATGGATCGAATTCCTTACGTTCTCGGGTCACGCGGTGCGTGCCCGGCTGCGGCAGTGGGGTGCGGCAGCGAGTGATGCATTGAAGCCCGACGAACGGTGAAAACGGAACCCCATCTTCCGGTTCATTGACCGGATCTTTGCCGAAGTGTCCTTGCTCACATCCGGCCCGCGCGTTTCGATCACCCGAGGTCCGCCGCGAATTCCGGGCCGGCCGGTCGGAGGGGGCGCGACCCCGATGGCGCCCGCCGCGCGGGGCTCGTGCCACACTCGGATGCATGCGCGTGTACCTCGGCTCGGACCATGCCGGTTATGAACTGAAGAACCACCTCGTCGAATGGCTCACGGCCCAGGGCCACGAAGCCGTCGACTGTGGCCCCCACATCTATGACGCCCAGGACGACTACCCGCCGTTCTGCCTGCGCGCCGCCGAGCGGACGGCCGCGGACCCGGACAGCCTCGGCATCGTGATCGGCGGCTCCGGCAACGGCGAGCAGATCGCCGCGAACAAGGTCAAGGGCGTGCGTGCCGCGCTCGCCTGGAGCGAGCAGACCGCCGCCCTGGGCCGCGAGCACAACAACGCCAATGTGATCGCCATCGGCGGCCGGATGCACTCGGTGGAGGAGTCCACCAAGTTCGTCGAGGTCTTCCTCGCCACCCCGTACTCGAACGAGGAGCGTCACACCCGTCGCATCGAGATGCTGACGGCGTACGAGACGACCGGCGAGCTCCCCCCGATCCCGGCCCACCACCCGCAGCAGGGCTGACCGGCCTCCACCTCCTGTGCCGCCGGAACCCCCGGCGGCACAGCCGTTTCCGCCCGGCCGCCCGTACCGCCGGTCCCGCGCAGCCGTTTCCGTACGGTCGGCCCCCGTCGCCGGTCCCGTACCGCCGTTCTCGTACCACCGCGCCCGTACGTCACGTCATCGAGGAGAGTCGCCGCCGTGCCCGAGGGACACACGATCCACCGCCTCGCGGCGGACCACCGGGACAGGTTCGCCGGGCGTCCGGTGCGGGTGAGCAGCCCGCAGGGCAAGTTCTCGGACAGCGCCGCGCTGCTCGACGGCCTGGCCTTCACCGGCGTCGACGCCCACGGCAAGCACCTCTTCCTCGGCTTCGGGGACACCGGCTGGGTCCACATCCACCTGGGCCTGTTCGGCAAGCTCGGCTTCGGCCCGGTCCCGGCCCCGCCGCCCACCGACACGGTGCGGCTGCGGCTGCTGAACGACGAGCACCACGCGGACCTGCGCGGCCCCACGACGTGCGCGCTGATCACCGAACCCGAGAAGCGCGCGATACACGACCGCCTGGGCCCGGACCCGCTGCGGACCGACGAGGACGGCGAGCGGGCCTGGCAGCGGATCTCGCGCAGCCGGATCACCGTCGCGGCCCTGCTGATGGACCAGAAGGTCATCGCGGGCGTCGGCAACGTCTACCGCGCGGAGGTGCTGTTCCGGCACGGGATCGACCCGTACCGCCCCGGCCGGGACCTCCGGCGCGCGGAGTGGGACGCGATCTGGGCGGACCTGGTGATGCTGATGCGCGAGGGCGTGCGGAACAACCGGATCGACACGGTCCGCCCCGAGCACACGCCGGAGGCGATGGGCCGCCCGCCGCGGGTCGACGACCACGGCGGCGAGGTGTACGTGTACCGCAGGGCCCGGCAGGCCTGCCACATCTGTGGCGGCGAGATCCGCACCGCCGATCTCGCCGCCCGCAACCTCTTCTGGTGCCCGGGGTGCCAGCGGGCCTAGGTTCACGGGCCCGGAGCCCGGACCCGGTCCGCGGTGTCCGGTCCGGTCCGGTCCGGTCCGGCTCGCGAGCCCGGACCCGGTCCGCGGCGTTGCTAGAACCCGTGGGGCAGCCACGGCTCCGCGTCCGAGGAGAACGCCAGCGACGCCTCCGCCAGGGCACCGGGCCGCAGCTCCCGCACCCGGCCGGCCAGGGCCAGCGAGCTCAGCGACTCGCCGCCCAGGTACGCCGACCCCAACTCCCGCACCGAGAGCGCGAGATCGGCCGGATCGTCGGTGCGCCGGCACGACGCGGTGCCCTTGGCGTCACCCGTGAGCCGCCAACGCCCCGCGTTCCAGGGGCAGAACGCGTCCTCGACCTCGAACACCACGTCCACCGGTGCCCGGTACGCCCGCGCCTCCAGCGCCGCCCCCAGCTCCACCAGCCGTACGTGGAGCGAGTCCCGGACCCGGATGTCGCACCGCCGCACGTCCGACACCATGTGCAGCACCGCGTCGTCGACCGGCCGGTTGCCCGCCACGACGGTCGACGTCAGGTCGATCTCGAAGAGGAACCGCCACAGCGCCGCGTACGCCGCCGGGTCCAGCGCCCCCAGGTCGTTCACCACCACCTTGCCCGCGGGGCCGGACGCCTCCCACTTGGGGTTGAGGCGATAGGACACACAGCCCACGAGCTCGCCGTCCCGCTCCGCCAGCACGTACTGCCGGGCCGAACCGCCCTGCCGCTCGTGCACCGGGTCGACCACGGCCTTCCGGTCCCAGGCCGCATTGTGCGCGGGCGTGCCGGGACGCCCGGCCACCAGCCGCTCGTACACGCTCGCGCACGCGGCCAGCGCCTCGTCCGGCTTCGCGTGGCGCAGCCGGATCCCGTCGGTGCCCTCCGGCACCGTCAGCCCCACCCGGGTCGTGTCGATGGTCAGGGACATCTGCCGCGAGGCCATGCCGTACCCGAACCGGCCGTAGATCTCCGGCTCCGACGCCGTCAGCACGGCGATCGGCTCGCCCAGGGCCCGGACGTCGTCCAGCTGCCTGCGCATCATCGAGGTCAGCAGACCGCGCCTGCGATGGGTGGAGGCGACGCTCACCATCGTGACCCCGGCGGCGGGCACCAGGGCCCCGCCCGGCACGGCCAGCCGGAAGCTGAACGCCCCCGCCGTGCCCACGACGTCGTCGCCGTCCCAGATGCCGAGCGACCGCTCGTGCTCGGTCAGCTGCTCCTCCAGCTCGCGCTGCTCGGGCGGCTCCGCGACACCGCCGAATGCGAGCTCCAGGCACTCGAACCACTGGTTCCACTCGGACGGACGCAACACGCGAAGCTCTGTAGTCATGGAGCCATGACTACCAGGGGCACGGCTCCGGGGCGAACCGATTTCGAACGCATTGTCACAGGGGCCCCCTGCACTCGGGGCGTCCGGCTAGATAAGGTCCCCGCAATGGCTCGACGCGCGGCAACAGACTCGTACCCGGCACGATTGCGGAAATCGGTGCACCGGGCACGCGTCGCGCTGCGCAGATCCGGGGTCGACTACTTCCGCGGCGACGGGTCGGACTGGATCGCGCTGGCCGGACTGCTGCTGACCGTCCCGGTCATCACCTGCGTCACCCTGATCAACCCGCTGTGGTGCTCACCGGCCGCCCTCGTCCTGCCGATCGTCGCGGGCGGACTGCTGCTGCGGCCCGCGAGCCTGCTGGGCCTGTACGCGACCGCCGCCACGGCCCTGATCGTGGAGTCGCTCGGGCTGGGCCCGTACGACGACGGGCCGGGCCGGGTGACGCCCGGCATCGTCCTGGTGGTCGCCGCCTGCGGCCTCTTCGGGCTGGTCCTCGCCCAGTTCCGGGCCCGGGTCGGGGTGCCGTGGCGGCGCGGCGGCACCATGCTCTTCGACCTGCGCGAACGCATCCGGGTGCAGAGCGCCCTGCCCCGGCTGCCGCAGGGCTGGCACCGCGAGATGGCGCTGCGCCCGGCCGGCGGGCAGTCCTTCTCCGGCGACTTCGTCGTGGCCGCCCGCACCAACGGCGGCCGGACCCTGGAGGCCGTCCTCACCGACGTCTCCGGCAAGGGCATGGACGCGGGCTCCCGCGCCCTCCTGCTGTCCGGGGCCTTCGGCGGGCTCCTCGGGTCGCTGCCCCCGCACGGCTTCCTGCCGGCGGCCAACGGCTATCTGCTGCGCCAGGACTGGGACGAGGGCTTCGCCACCTCGATCCATCTGGTCCTGGACCTCGAATCGGGCGACTACGAACTCTTCTCGGCCGGGCACCCGCCCGCCCTGCAACTCCACTCCGGCAGCGGGCAGTGGGAGGAGAAGGCGGCCGAGGGGCCGCTGCTCGGGGTGTACGACGGAGCCCAGTTCGACGCGGTGAAGGGTTCGCTGGCCCCCGGCGACGTGCTGATGCTGTTCACGGACGGCCTGGTGGAGGCGTCCGACCGCGACATCGCGGAGGGCATCGACCGGCTGACCGGCGAGGCGGACCGCTACGTCGCCACGGGGTTCGAGGGCGCCGCCTGGCATCTGATCGAGGCGTGCGCCAAGGACGTCAACGACGACCGGGCGCTGCTGCTGCTGTCCCGCAGGGCCTGAATCAGGAACCGTACGCAAACGCACCGAACCGGGCGCGCGTCAACGGGAGTCGGCCCCTCACCGGATCGTGGACACGATGCGCCGGGGAGCGGTACGGGAGCGGGGCGGGTCGGGGAAGAGCGGCAGGGCTGTCCGGTACGGGAACGGGGCGGGGCGGCAACGAGGCGGTACGGGAACGGGGCGGGGCGGGGCCGCCGGGGTGTCGCCCCGCTGCCTCCGCGCCCGCCCCGTCGTCCCCGGCCGGGGGCCTGTTCCGCAGTCCCGGTCCGGGGCCGTTCAGGCCGGGACCGTAAGTCTTCCGGCGTCGGTGCCGTCACCGTTCCCGTCGTTCTCGCCCCCGTTCCGTCCGCCCGGCAGGATGCGGGCCAGCCAGTGCGACCGTCCGGCCGCCAGCGGGGAGAGGACCGCGAGGACGAGCACGTAGCCGGCGATGAACGGCGGCAGCCGCTCGTCCAGCCCCGCGCCGGCGGCCATCGTGGCGAGGATCAGTGCGAACTCGCCGCGGGCCGTCAGGGTGGTGGAGATGTTCGCCGCGGCCTGCCGTCCGAAGCCGTAGACCCGTGCGGAGACCAGGCCGGAGGCGATGTTCATCGCCGCGGTCAGCACGACGGCGGCCAGCACCGGCCACATCACGCCCGGCAGGTCACCGGGGTTGATGGAGAGCCCGAAGGCGAAGAAGAAGATCGCCCCGAAGGCGTCGCGCAGCGGATGGACCAGCTTGAGGATGCGCTCGCCCGACGTGGTGCTGCCGAGCATCAGGCCCACCATGAAGGCGCCGATCGCGTCCGCGACCCCGAACCACTCGGAGACCCCCGCCACGAAAACGGCGGCGCCGAGGAAGGAGATGACGAGCAGTTCGTCGTCCGAGGTGTGGATCAGCTTGCTGATGAGCTTCGTGCCGAACCGGGCGGTGAGCGCGAGCAGCAGCAGGAAGCCGAACGCCTTGCCCCCGTCGAGCACCGCGGCGCCGAGGCTGTCCGAGCGCGACAGGATCGGCTGCAGGGCGGCGAGGTAGAGGGCGAGGAAGACGTCGTCGACGACGATGATGCCGAGGATCGTCTTGGTCTCCGGGCTGGCCAGGCGCTTCGTGTCGACCAGGATCTTGGTCACGATGGCCGACGACGAGATGCCGATGACCCCGGCCATGACGAGGGCCTCCGAGGTGCCCCAGCCCAGGGCGAAGCCGAAGGCGAGTCCGGCGCCGACGTTCAGCGCCAGATAGACGGAGCCCGCGATGAGCATCTTCCGTCCGCCGGCCTTGAGGTCGTCGAGGTGGAATTCGAGGCCGAGGTAGAAGAGCAGCAGCACCAGGCCGAGTGCGGAGAGCATCTCCAGCTCGTGCGGATCGGCGACGAGCACGATGCCGGGCGTGTGCGGGCCGAGCAGGATCCCGGCCAGGATGAACAGGGGGATGGTCGGCAGTCCGATGCGGCTGCCGAAGCGGGCGAGGACGGCGGCGGCGAGGAAGGCGCCGCCCATGGCGATGAGCGTGTCTGCGTGTCCGATGAGCCTGATCCTTCATTTGGTCAAGAGAGCGTCAAGAAGTCGTCAGTAATTAGTTTACCGAACGATTGACGTCGAAACTATGCCGCCTCGTCGGCCCCGCTGTCCGGCTGCCGCTGTCCGGTTCCCGCCGACCCGGCTGTCCCGGCCCCGGTGCCGGCCCCCGCCACCCGTCCCGCGGCAGCCCGACCGCCCGTCCCGCCCGGTCCCGGGACTGCACACCCCCGGTACAACCTGGGGTTTTCCCCACCCCCGATCCGCCAGCAGCCGCCATGTTCCGGGACCACCCCCGCTCCATAGGTTCGAAGCACGGCCGAAGAAGCGGCCGGCGAGCAAGGAGAGGCGGAGAACATGGGGCTGCGAGGCACCCGACGCACGCAGGACGGGCAGCACCCGGCGGACACCCACCGGGGGGCCGGGCTTTTGGACCTCGCGGTCGAACTGCGCGGTGTCCGCAGGCAGTACGGCCGGGGCGGATCCGCCGTCCACGCGCTGCGGGGCATCGACCTGGCCCTCCCGCGCGCCTCCTTCACCGCCGTCATGGGTCCCTCCGGCTCCGGGAAGTCGACCTTCCTCCAGTGCGCTGCCGGGCTCGACCGCCCCACCGAGGGCTCCGTACGCCTCGGGGGCACCGAGATCACCGGCATGAGCGAGAACCGGCTCACCGAGCTGCGCCGCACCCGGCTCGGCTTCGTCTTCCAGTCCTTCAACCTGCTCCCGTCCCTGACGGTCGAGCAGAACGTCATCCTCCCCATGCGCCTGGCCGGGCAGAGCCCCCGCTCCGCCCGGGGCCGCCGCGAGGCGGCCGAGATGCTCGCCCGGGTCGGCCTCGGCGACAAGGGCGGCCGCCGCCCCGGCCAGCTCTCCGGCGGCCAGCAGCAGCGCGTCGCCGTCGCCCGCGCCCTGGTCACCCGCCCCGACGTGGTCTTCGCCGACGAACCGACCGGCGCCCTCGACACCACCACGGCCGCCGAGATCCTCGCCCTGCTCCGCGACGCGGTGGACGGCCTCGGCGCCACCGTCGTCATGGTCACCCACGACCCGGCGGCCGCCGCCCACGCCGACCAGGTGCTCTTCCTCGCCGACGGCGCCATCGCGGACAGCCTGCCGCGCGCCGACGCCGCGCGGATCGCCGCCCGGATGACCGCGCTGACCGCCCGCACCGCCCGCACCACCCCCGTTCACGCAGGAGCAGCAGCCTGATGTCCCTCGTCCCCAACGGCCTCGCCCGCGCGGCCGTGCGCTTCAAACCCTCGTCGTTCGTCGGGACGTTCGTCGCGCTCCTGCTGGCCGCGGCCGTCGTTTCCGCCTGCGGGATCCTGCTGGAGACCGGCGTACGCGCCGCGGTGCCCGCCGAGCGCTACGCGAAGGCCCCCGTGGTGGTCGCCGCCGACCAGCAGATCCACCTGAAGATCCGGGAGGACGACCCGGACACGCCCGTGACCGTCCCGGACACCGCCCGGCTGCCCCTGGCCCTGGTCGACAGGGCCGCCTCGGCCCCCGGCGCGGCCACCGTGA
This sequence comes from Streptomyces sp. NPDC006435, assembly GCF_040612315.1. Taxonomy (NCBI): domain Bacteria; kingdom Bacillati; phylum Actinomycetota; class Actinomycetes; order Kitasatosporales; family Streptomycetaceae; genus Streptomyces; species Streptomyces sp. NPDC006435. The sequence goes on along the minus strand of NZ_JBEXPY010000005.1, from coordinate 218,400 downwards.
TCGGCGACGTCACCTACCCCGTGCACCGGGACGGCACCCCCCTCACCGCCCACGGCTGGGGCTCGGCCCCCCTCACCGACACCCGGCTGGCCACCGGCGAGGCACCCCGCACCGGTGAGGTCGTCGTCCCCGCCGGGACCGGGACCGGGGCCGGCGGCAGGATCACCCTCGACACCCCGGTCGGCCTCCGGGAGTTCAGGGTCTCGGGCACCACCGCCCCCGGCACCACCGTCTGGTTCGCCGACCGGCAGGCCGTGCAGCTCTCCGGCCACCCCGGCCGGGTCGACGCCCTCGCCGTGCTCGCCGAACCGGGCACCTCCACCGACGTCCTCGCCGACCGGGTGCGCAAGGCCGTCGGCAACACCGCCGCGGCACAGGTCCACACCGGCGACGACCGGGGCGCCGCCGAGGACCCGGCCCTCGCGGGCGCCAAGGAACTCCTCTTCGGCCTCGGCGCCTCCTTCGGCGGCGTCGCCACCATGGTCGCCGTCTTCACCGCCGCCGGTACGGTCGCCCTCTCCGTCGGCCAGCGCGGCCGCGAGTTCGCCCTGCTGCGCGCCATCGGCGCCACCCCGCGTCAGCTGCGCCGCAGCATCGCCGCGGAATCCCTGCTCGTCGCCCCGCTCGCCGGAGCGCTCGGCTGCCTGCCCGGAACCGCCCTGGCCACCTGGTGGTTCGGCCAACTTCAGGACCGGGGGGCCATCCCCGAGGCCGTCGACCTGCACGTCTCCCCGCTGCCCATGGCCGTCGCCGTACTCGTCACCATGGCCACCGCCCTGGGCGCCGGCTACCTCGCCGCGCGCCGCCCCGCGAAGATGCGGCCGGGCCTGGCCCTCGCCCAGACGGCCGTGGAACGCGCCCCGTTCGGCGCCGTCCGCACCCCGCTCGGCATCGCGGCCCTCATCGGCGGCATCACCCTCGCCGGCGTCGCCTCCGTCACCTCCGGCGAGGACTCGGCGAACGCGGCCCTGGGCGTCGTCATGCTCTTCATGGTCGCGGTCGGACTGCTCGGCCCGGTCATCGCCCGGATCTGCGCCGCCGTCCTCGGGCTGCCGCTGCGCGCCGCCGGGGCGTCCGGCTCGCTGGCCGCCGCCAACTCCCTCACCAACTCCCGCCGACTGGCCTCCGCGATCACCCCGATCGTGCTCGCGATGGCCTTCTCGTCGACGCTCGTCTTCATGCACACCAGCCAGGAACGGGTCACCGCGCACCAGCAGCGCGACGCGATCGTCGCCGACCACATCGTCTCCGCCCCGGCGGGACTCGCCTCCGACGCGACCGAACGGGCCGCCGCGACCCCCGGCGTCTCCACCGCCGTCGGGCTGCTCCGCACCGCCGTCCTGGTGCCCGGCGGATCGAACGGCCCGATGCTCCAGACCGCCTCCGCGCAGGGCGTCATCGGCTCCGGCAGGGAACTCCCGAAGGTCCAGGACCTCGACGTCAGGAGCGGGTCCCTGGCCGCCCTGCGGCCCGGGACGATCGCCGTCGACACCACGCTCGCCGGCTCGCTCGACCTGGACACCGGCGACCGGCTCGCCCTGCGGATGCCGGACGGCACCAAGGCGTCCGCGAAGGTCGTCGCGATCTACGGGCGGGGCCTGGGCACCAGCCTCGTCACCCTGCCCGCGGCCGACCTGAAGCCCCATGTGACCTCGCCGTACGCCTCCGACCTGCTGGTGCGAGCCACCCCCGCCGCCGCGCGCGGACTCGCCGCGCTCGGCACCGTCTCCGACCGCTCCGGCTACGCCGCGGCACAGGACGAGGGCCGCGAACTCAACGCCTGGGCCAACACCACCATGGCCTCGGTCCTCGGCGGATTCGCCGGCATCGCCGCCGTCAACACCCTCGTGATGACCGTCCTCGACCGCCGCCGCGAACTGACCATGCTCCGGCTGGTCGGCTCCACCCGCCGCCAGGTCATGGGCATGATCCGCTGGGAGGCGCTGCTGGTCACGGTCGCCGGGGTCGCGCTCGGCACCGGGATCGCGCTGGCCACCCTCGTCCCGATGATGAAGGGCCTGACGGGCGAGTCCCCGTACATCCCGCCGGTGCTGTACGGATCCTTCGTCGCCGCGATCGTCGGACTCGGCCTCCTCGCCGCCACGGTCCCGGCCAGGGCGGCCCTGCGCACGACGGCCGCCCACCCGTAGAGTCGGTCCATGACGACCCGGCGCGGTGACCTGACCCTGACCGAAGTCGAGGCGATCGCCCGCGCGGCCCACGCCGGGCAGCGGGACAAGGCGGGCCGCCCGTACACCGAGCACCTCGCGGCCGTCGCCGAGGGCGTACGGGCCAGGGGCGGCAGCGACGAACAGATCGCCGCGGCCTGGCTGCACGACGCGGTCGAGGACGACGCGCTGTCGGAGGAATGGCTGGCCGGTGCCGCACTGCCGCAACGGGTCAAGGACATGGTCCTCGCCGTCACCAAACGGGACGGCGAGGACCTCGTCGCGTACACCCGGCGCATCCTCGACACCCCGGGCGCCCTGCTGGTCAAGGAGTCCGATCTGGCCCACAACGCCGACCCGGACCGCCTCGCCGTGCTGGAACCGGCGACCCGTACCCGGCTGACCGAGAAATATGCCCGGGCACGGAAGCTGCTCGGGCTCACTCCGCCCCGATGACCCGGTGAACAACAGGTTCAAGCCAACATGGCGCGGTACTGACCCCGAGGGCGGTGCCTTGGGGCCGACCCCGGGGCGCCGCCCCCGGGGTCAGCGCCCGGCCGGGTTCCGCCGGAACGCCCACTTCATGTCCGGTTCCGTCACGGCGCGCAGCGCCCGTCGCACCGGCGGCGTGCACATCACCGTCACCGCGCCGGCCGCGACCACGGAGACGAGGATCAGACCACCGGGCGCCGCGAGCCACTCGTAGAGGTCGAACACCCCGGCGTAATCGGCGCCCTTGATCAGGAAGCCGTGCAGCAGGTAGCCGCAGATCGTGCCGCCGCCGAGCACCGTGAACCACATGTGACGGCGCGGCACCCAGGACAGGAACCCGACGGTGAGCAGCAGCGCGCAGCCGAACATGACCAGCGTCATCACGGCACCGGACCACCACGGGGCGCCCATCTCCTGCGCGCTGTTGCTGCGGTAGAACCAGCCCAGCTGCATCCGCGGCGCCGCCCAGTACGCGCACAGCAGGGCCGCGGCGAACAGCGGGAGCGCGAACATCCGGACCTCGCGCCGGCGCACCGCGTGGAAGTGCTCGGGCCGCAGCTGCAGTCCCAGCACGAAGAACGGCAGGAACTGCAGGATGCGCTGGAGGTCGAGGTCGTCGCCGATCGTCGGGGAGAAGGAGGCGAGCACCGCGACGGCGAGCGCGACCGGCAGCGGATGGCGCAGCGCCTGCCACAGGGGCGTGGTGATCCGCCAGACGAAGAGCGCGATCAGGAACCAGGTGAGGTACCAGGGGTCGATCAGGCTGATCGGCTGGTCCGGCGAGTCGTCCGCGTACCGCTTGAACAGCGAGTACGCGGTCTCGAACACCACATAGGGCACGGCGACGCCGGTGATCAGGCGCCGCACCCTGGTGGCGGACATGTCGAAGGAGCGGGAGAAGTAGCCGGAGACGATGATGAACGCCGGCATGTGGAAGGTGTACGCCACCATGTACAGCGCGCGGGCGGTCCGGCTGCCCTCCATCACCGGTTCCCACGAGTGCGCCACCGCGACGAGCACGATGGCCAGATATTTGACGTTGTCGAAGTAGGCGTCGCGCTTCTTCGCCGACGGGGGCGCCGACGGCTTGTTCGCCACGGGTGCGGGCGCCGCGGCGGCAGTCGTCGTCCCTCGGTGTCTGGGCTCCGACTCCCGGGTCGCCGATGGGAGCGGGGCCCTCTGAAATGCGTTCGGAGCGTGGAACATCTCACGCACCTTAGACGCCCCGATTGCAATTCGTAAAACCGCTCGTGGATATCTCGCGCTCCCGCCCAATCGAAAGCGAAACCACCGTCAACCGCCCGCTATGCACCGATTCATCCACCTTAAATGGTGCATAGCGGCAGGCTGTTGTGGGCCGTTAATTTCATCGCACTCGAACCTTGGAATTGCGTGTGAATGAAGTGTGGGGATATGGAAACCATCACATTCGCAGCCTTGTTCGGGTGGGTTATTCACAGTCCGCGCACAGGCGCGGGAGGCCCGCGGGGGTCTCCGTGCGACCCGCGTGCGGACGTGCGCCCCTGGCGTGCGCGGGGCGCGAGGATGGCGCGATCTCGTCAGTGTGATCCGTCACCCGGCAGCAACCACAGGGGAGTTGGTGGCACGATGGAACGCGACGGAGGGTGCTCGGCCGCACATCTCCGGGCCGGCAAGGTGTACCGATCCGAGGGTGTGATCAGTGGTGGCCATTTCACTGTCCGTGGTGCTTCTGTTTGCGATCATCCTGGTGGTCATGATCCGGAGCGGTTCCATCAAGCCGGGACCCGCGGTCGTCGCGGCCCTCTTCGGCTTCTTCCTGGCGTCGACCGGCATGGCGCCGTCGATCAACCGGTTCATGAACTCGATAGCCGAGACCATCAACCAGATCTCCTTCTGACCGACCCCGCCGGCGCTGCTGACCCCGCGACAGATGCCGTGCGCGGCCCGGAGTCCGGGCCTTTCGGCGGGGCGCACCCGCGGGCCGTCGACGAGGAGCGCGACCGTGCGGCACCGAAGGCCGGGGGGCGACGTGGTGCCGTCGAGGGGGCAGCACGAGAACAGCACGAAACGCAAAGGGCCCGGTCCGGCGAGTGATTTCGCCGGACCGGGCCCGAGCATGGAGCGGGCGACGGGAATCGAACCCGCGTAGCTAGTTTGGAAGACTAGGGCTCTACCATTGAGCTACGCCCGCGAGGCCGCACCGCAGGTCCGGTGACCGGCGGCACGTGAAGCATCGTAGCGGGTCGTGGGCGCTGCCCGCACACCCGTTGTCACGGCGACCCGGCACGGTGTCCGACGGCACCCGCCCTGAAGGGGCCGACGCACTGTCCGACTGCATGTACCCTACGTGTCGCACCGACGGGGTGTGGCGCAGCTTGGTAGCGCGTCCGCTTTGGGAGCGGAAGGTCGTCGGTTCGAATCCGGCCACCCCGACCACCGGCAAGATCAGTGACCATCGCAGGCGGCGTTCCGGGGCCGTCCGCGGGATCGCGGAGCACGGGCAAGATCGCATTGTGGGAGTCCGACTCCTTGCCGTTACTATGCAAATTGCGTGCCCGTGTGTCTGATGTACCGGGCTCGGTCCGCGAAGCCGCCTCCCGTGCGGCGGAGCAGAACCCCAAGAAGTCAGCCACAAGGAGACCGAACCGTGAAGAGCGCCGTGGAGACCCTGAACCCGACCCGGGTTCGGCTCACTGTCGAGGTGCCCTTCGAGGAGCTCAAGGACAGCCTCGACGCGGCGTACAAGAAGATCAACCAGCAGGTCACGGTGAAGGGCTTCCGCAAGGGCAAGATCCCTGCCCGGGTCATCGACCAGCGGTTCGGTCGCGGTGCGGTGCTGGAGGAGGCCGTCAACGACGCGCTCCCGAAGTTCTACACCGAGGCCGTCAACGAGGGTGAGCTCAACGTCCTCGGTCAGCCCGAGGTCGACATCACCGAGCTGAAGGACGGCGAGCTGCTGGCCTTCACCGCCGAGGTTGACGTACGCCCCGAGATCGAGATCCCGGACTACTCCGGCATCGAGGTCACCGTCGACGCCATCGAGGTCACCGACGAGGACGTCGAGAAGGCCGTGGAGCAGCTCCGCGAGCGCTTCGCCTCCACCAACCCGGTCGAGCGCGCCGCCGCCGAGGGCGACGTCGTGACGATCGACCTGGAGGCCAAGGTCGACGGCGAGGTCCTGGAGGACGGCGTGGCCGAGGGTGTCTCGTACACCATCGGTTCCGGTGAGCTCCTCGACGGCATCGACGCCGCGGTCACCGGCCTGGAGGCGGGTGGCGAGGCCACCTTCACCTCCGAGCTGAAGGGTGGCTCGGCCGAGGGCAAGGAGGCCGAGGTCACCGTCAAGGTCTCCGCGGTCGCCGCCCGTGAGCTCCCCGAGCTGGACGACGAGTTCGCCCAGATGGCCAGCGAGTTCGACACCCTCGACGAGCTGAAGGCCGACAGCCGCAAGCGCCTGGAGAACACCAAGCAGTACGACCAGGCCACCCAGGCCCAGGAGCGCGTCCTGGACGAGCTGCTCAAGCTCGCCGAGGTCCCGATCCCGGAGAAGCTGCTCGCGGACGAGGTGCAGACCCGCAAGCACAACCTGGAGCACCACCAGCTCGGCCAGATGGGCCTGACCCTCGAGAAGTACCTGGAGATCCAGGGCAAGACGGTCGAGGAGTTCGACGCCGAGACCTCCGAGCAGGCGGTCAAGGGCATCAAGACCCAGTTCATCCTGGACGAGATCGTCAACAAGGAGAAGCTGAACGTCAACCAGGAGGAGCTCACCGAGCACCTCATGCGGCGTGCCGCTTCCTCCGGCATGAGCCCCGACCAGTTCGCCCAGGCCGTCGTCGAGGGCGGCCAGGTGCCGATGCTCGTCGGCGAGGTCGCCCGGGGCAAGGCGCTGGCCGTGGTCGTCGAGGCCGCCAAGGTCGTCGACACCAACGGCGAGGTCATCGACCTGGAGGACGACGAGGAGGAGGCCATCGAGGCCGTCGAGGCCGCCGAGGGCACCACCGAGGCCGTCGCCGACGCCGCCGAGGAGAAGAACGAGGCCTGAGCCTCGCGCTGAACCCCTTCGACGGGCTCCGGACGCAGTCGCGTCCGGAGCCCGTCGCCATATGGCGCGCGGTGCCCCACAACCCTTGTGCGGACTGCGGACCTTGCGCTCCGAGCGAACAGTTGCGGAAGCGGGATGGCGTTGTCCCACCTGCGCGTTAGGGTCCATGAATAGGAAGGGCAGGGGAGTCCCCGGCCCACCCGGTACGAAGACGCTGAGACGGCCGGAGCCGTCAGAGACGAGCAGGTGGATACGTGACGAATCTGATGCCCTACGCCGCCGGAGAGCCGTCCCTCGGTGGAGGCCTCGGTGACCAGGTCTACAGCCGGCTGCTCGGCGAGCGCATCATCTTCCTCGGTCAGCAGGTCGACGATGAGATCGCCAACAAGATCACCGCGCAGCTGCTTCTTCTCGCCGCGGAGCCCGAGAAGGACATCTACCTCTACATCAACAGCCCCGGTGGTTCGGTGACGGCCGGCATGGCGGTCTACGACACCATGCAGTACATCCCGAACGACGTGGTCACCATCGGCATGGGCATGGCGGCCTCGATGGGCCAGTTCCTGCTCACCGGCGGTACCGCGGGCAAGCGCTTCGCGCTCCCGAACACCGACATCCTCATGCACCAGGGTTCGGCCGGCATCGGCGGTACGGCCTCGGACATCAAGATCCAGGCCCAGTACCTGCTGCGCACCAAGCAGCGCATGGCGGAGATCACCGCCCGTCACTCCGGCCAGACCGTCGAGACGATCATCCGCGACGGCGACCGCGACCGCTGGTACACCGCGGAGGAGGCCAAGGAGTACGGCCTCATCGACGAGATCATCACGGCCGCATCGGGCGTTCCGGGCGGCGGCGGCACCGGCGCCTGATCCGGCACCCCCGGATCCGGCTCCACCGCCCCGCGCACCTCTCGTACGCCGAGACACCCAGCCACAGAACGCCACCAGGATGGTGAACACCCACATGAACAACTTCCCCGGCGCCTCCGCGAGCGGCCTCTACACCGGCCCGCAGGTGGACAACCGCTACATCGTCCCGCGCTTCGTGGAGCGCACCTCGCAGGGCGTGCGCGAGTACGACCCGTACGCGAAGCTCTTCGAGGAGCGCGTGATCTTCCTCGGCGTGCAGATCGACGACGCCTCCGCCAACGACGTCATGGCGCAGCTGCTGTGCCTGGAGTCGATGGACCCGGACCGGGACATCTCCATCTACATCAACAGCCCCGGCGGCTCGTTCACCGCGCTCACCGCGATCTACGACACGATGCAGTTCGTGAAGCCGGACATCCAGACGGTCTGCATGGGCCAGGCGGCCTCCGCCGCGGCCGTGCTGCTCGCCGCGGGCACCCCCGGCAAGCGCATGGCACTGCCCAACGCCCGTGTGCTGATCCACCAGCCGTCCTCGCAGACCGGCCGTGAGCAGCTCTCCGACCTGGAGATCGCGGCCAACGAGATCCTGCGGATGCGCACCCAGCTGGAGGAGCTGCTGGCCAAGCACTCCACCACCCCGCTGGAGAAGATCCGCGACGACATCGAGCGCGACAAGATCCTGACCGCCGAGGACGCCCTCGCCTACGGTCTCATCGACCAGATCGTGTCGACCCGCAAGCAGGCGGCCACGGCCGTCTGACGTCCGCCTTCGCCCCTTGGCACACGGGGTTCGCCCGGCCTTTGCCGTGTGAACCGTGCCAAGGGGGCCCCGAACGGGGGGCAAGGCAAGGTACCGTCGGATAGAGGCACCAGGAGCCGCTGAACCAAGCTGCTCCCAGGCGAAGGGGAAGCACCTCGTGGCACGCATCGGTGATGGCGGCGACCTGCTCAAGTGCTCGTTCTGTGGAAAGAGCCAGAAGCAGGTGAAGAAGCTCATCGCGGGTCCCGGTGTGTACATCTGCGACGAGTGCATCGATCTCTGCAACGAGATCATCGAGGAGGAGCTCGCCGAGACCTCCGAGGTGCGGTGGGAGGAACTCCCGAAGCCGCGCGAGATCTACGAGTTCCTCGAGGGGTACGTCGTCGGGCAGGAGCCTGCGAAGAAGGCCCTCTCGGTCGCTGTGTACAACCATTACAAGCGGGTCCAGGCGGGTGAGAACGGCGGCGCGCAGGGCCGGGACGACGCCATCGAGCTGGCCAAGTCCAACATTCTGCTGCTGGGCCCCACGGGCTCCGGCAAGACGCTGCTCGCGCAGACGCTGGCCCGCATGCTCAACGTCCCGTTCGCCATCGCCGACGCGACGGCGCTGACGGAGGCCGGCTACGTCGGCGAGGACGTCGAGAACATCCTGCTGAAGCTGATCCAGGCCGCGGACTACGACGTCAAGAAGGCCGAGACCGGGATCATCTACATCGATGAGATCGACAAGGTCGCCCGCAAGAGCGAGAACCCGTCGATCACCCGTGACGTCTCCGGCGAGGGCGTCCAGCAGGCCCTGCTGAAGATCCTGGAGGGCACCACCGCCTCCGTGCCGCCGCAGGGCGGCCGGAAGCACCCGCACCAGGAGTTCATCCAGATCGACACGACGAACGTGCTGTTCATCGTGGGCGGAGCCTTCTCCGGTCTGGAGCGGATCATCGAGTCCCGGGCGGGTGCCAAGGGCATCGGCTTCGGCGCGACCATCCGTTCCAAGCGGGAGATCGAGGCGAGCGACCAGTTCCAGGAGGTCATGCCGGAGGACCTGGTGAAGTTCGGGATGATCCCGGAGTTCATCGGCCGGCTGCCCGTCCTGACCTCGGTCCACAACCTGGACCGCGAGGCGCTGCTGCAGATCCTCGTCGAGCCGCGCAACGCCCTCGTGAAGCAGTACCAGCGGCTGTTCGAACTCGACGGCGTGGAGCTGGACTTCGACCGCCCGGCCCTGGAGGCCATCGCCGACCAGGCGATCCTGCGCGGCACCGGCGCGCGCGGCCTGCGGGCCATCATGGAGGAGGTCCTCCAGTCCGTGATGTACGAGGTGCCGTCCCGCAAGGACGTCGCCCGCGTGGTCATCACGGCCGACGTAGTCCGCAACAACGTCAACCCGACCCTGGTCCCGCGCGAACCGCGCACGATCGGCAACGGCGACGGCGGCCGGCACGAGAAGTCCGCGTAGCGGCAGACACGCATACGGAAGAGGGGCGCCCGGCCGGGCGCCCCTCTTCCGCGTGACGCGGGGTGATCAGGCCTTGACGCGGGACGTGTTGTAGAGCTTGGCGGTCAGGTCGGCCAGAGTCTCCTTGGGCATGCCCCCGCCGGAGATGGAGAGCGCCACGTCGACGCCGTTGAGTACGCCGACGGTGCTGTAGTCGGCCCAGGCGCAGACCGGCGTCGTGAACTCCTTCGGGCCCTTCTCCATGGTGCCGTCGCCCTCGGGGTTGGTGATCTTCGCGTCCTGGCACTTCATCAGCGCACCGCTGAACCCGGACGGTTCGAAGGACTGGGGGCTGCCGACGAGCTCGACGCTCCACTTCGTCGAGCCCTTCTGCAACCCCGCCTTGACGAGCTCGAAGGACTGGTCGACCGCCTTGGCCGGGTCGGCGACCTCGCCCCAGTAGCCCTGGAAGCTCAGCGACTTCGCGGTGAGCTTGTTCGTCTCGGAACCGGCCTGGTACTGGGCCCTCGCCTGTTGGGCGTCCTTGATGCCCAGGGTCACGGCCTCGACCTTCTCCGAGCCGCTCAGCGCCCCGGAGCGGTCCCCCGTCGACTGCTTCTTGTACTCGCCCACCGAGGCGGCGGTCTTCAGCTTGTAGCCCCTGGTGGAGTCCGCCACGTCGCCGTTGTCGGGGCCGCCCGAGGTCAGGAAGTACACCCCGCCCCCGATGACCGCCAGCGCCACGACCACGGCGGCGACTATCAGGCCCGTCTTCTTCTTCGGCTCGGCCGGGGGGAACGGGGGCTGCCCGCCGTAGGCCGGCTGGCCGCCGTACGGGGGAGTGGGGGGCTGCTGGCCGTACGGGGCGGGCTGCTGGGCCGGCGGGTAGCCGTAGCCCTGCTGGGGCTGCTGCTGGGGGTATCCGTACCCCGGCTGCCCCTGCGGGGGCTGCTGGCCGTACGGGCCCGGCTGCTGGCCGTACGGGCCGGGCTGGCCCTGGGGCTGACCACCGTAGGGTCCGGGCTGGCCCTGGGGCGGCTGGCCGCCGTACGGGCCCGGCTGGTTGTAGCTCATCTGCGGTGTCCCCTGTTCGTCATGCCTATACGTTCTCGTGCGCTCCGGACATCCTGACGGAAGGTTCATCCGTGTGGAGCACCGGGAGGAACACCGTTACCGAACAATCCCGTTTCGGCGCATGACTGTGACGGCCCTAAACTGTCCCCCGTGACCGAGAACACTCAGCAGACGCCAGCCAGCAACCCCGAACTGCCGACCCAGTACGCACCGGCCGAGGTAGAGGGGAAGCTGTATGAGCGCTGGGTAGAACGGGGTTACTTCGAGGCCGACGAGCACAGCGAGAAGCCGCCGTACTCCATCGTCATCCCGCCGCCGAACGTCACGGGCAGCCTCCACCTGGGGCACGCCTTCGAGCACACGCTGATCGACGCCCTGGTCCGCCGCAAGCGCATGCAGGGCTACGAGGCGCTGTACCAGCCCGGCATGGACCACGCCGGCATCGCCACCCAGAACGTCGTCGAGCGCGAGCTCGGCAAGGAGGGCAAGTCCCGCCACGACCTGGGCCGCGAGGCCTTCGTCGAGCGCGTCTGGAAGTGGAAGAACGAGTCCGGTGGCCAGATCTCCGGCCAGATGCGCCGCCTCGGCGAGGGCGTCGCCTGGTCCCGCGAGCGCTTCACCATGGACGAGGGCCTGTCCACCGCCGTCCAGACCATCTTCAAGAAGATGTACGACGACGGTCTGATCTACCGCGCCGAGCGCATCATCAACTGGTGCCCGCGCTGTCTGACCGCGATCTCGGACATCGAGGTCGAGTACCAGGACGACGACGGCGAGCTCGTCTCGATGACGTACGGCGAGGGGGACGACACCATCGTCGTCGCCACCACCCGTGCCGAGACGATGCTCGGTGACACCGCCGTCGCCGTCCACCCCGACGACGAGCGCTACAAGCACCTCGTCGGCAAGCAGATCAAGCTGCCGCTGACCGACCGCACGATCCCCGTCGTCGCCGACCACCACGTCGACCCGGAGTTCGGCACCGGCGCCGTGAAGGTCACGCCCGCGCACGACCCGAACGACTTCGAGATCGGCAGGCGCCACGACCTGCCGTTCCTCACGGTCATGGACGAGCGCGCCGTCATCACGGTCCCCGGCCCCTTCGAGGGACTCGACCGCATGGAGGCCCGCTCCGCCATCGTCGCCGCGCTGCGCGCCGAGGGCCGGATCGTCGCCGAGAAGCGGCCGTACACCCACTCCGTCGGCCACTGCTCGCGCTGCAAGACCACCGTCGAGCCGCGGCTGTCCATGCAGTGGTGGGTCAAGGTCGGCCCGCTCGCCGAGGCGGCCGGTGACGCCGTCCGCGACGGCAAGGTCAAGATCCACCCGCAGGAGATGGAGAAGCGGTACTTCGACTGGGTCGACAACCTCCACGACTGGTGCATCTCGCGCCAGCTCTGGTGGGGCCACCGCATCCCCGTCTGGTACGGCCCGAACGGCGAGGTCGTCTGCGTCGGACCGGACGACGAGGCGCCGACCGGCGAGGGCTGGACGCAGGACAGCGACGTCCTGGACACCTGGTTCTCCTCCGGCCTGTGGCCGTTCTCCACGCTCGGCTGGCCGGAGAAGACCGACAGCCTCGCGAAGTTCTACCCGAACTCCGTCCTGGTCACCGGCTACGACATCCTCTTCTTCTGGGTCGCCCGGATGATGATGTTCGGCCTGTACGTCAACGAGGGCGTCCCGCCCTTCGGGACCATCGTCCTGCACGGCATGGTCCGCGACGAGTTCGGCAAGAAGATGTCGAAGTCCTTCGGCAACGTCGTCAACCCGCTGGACTGGATGGACAAGTACGGCTCCGACGCGCTGCGCTTCACCCTGGCGCGCGGCGCCAACCCCGGCGTCGACGTCCCGATCGGCGAGGAGTGGGTCCAGGGCTCCGCCAAGTTCTCCAACAAGATCTGGAACGCCACCCGCTTCGCGCTGATGAACGGCGCGACGATCGAGGGCGAGCTGCCGTCCGCCGACGAGATGTCGGTGACCGACCGGTGGATCCTCTCCCGGCTCAACAAGACGGTCGCCGAGGTCGACGCGTACTACGACGACTTCCAGTTCTCCAAGCTCAGCGAGGCGCTGCGGCACTTCGCCTGGGACGAGGTCTTCGACTGGTACGTCGAGCTGTCCAAGACCACGTTCTTCGGCGGCGGCCGTCCGGCCGAGGTCTCCGGCCGGGTCCTCGGCGAGGTCCTCGATGTGATGCTGCGCCTGCTGCACCCCGTCGTCCCCTTCGTCACCGAGACCCTGTGGACCGCGCTCACCGGCCGTGAGTCCGTCGTCATCGCCGACTGGCCGAAGGACTCCGGCTTCCGCGACGACGCGGCCGAGCAGGAGATCGAGCTCGTCCAGCAGGTCGTCACCGAGGTCCGCCGGTTCCGCTCCGACCAGGGGCTCCAGCCCGGCCAGAAGGTCCCGGCCGAGCTGACCCTGGACGGGACGGCGCTCGCCCCGCACGAGGCGGCCATCCGTCAGCTGCTGCGTCTGCAGCCGGCCGGGGAGGGCTTCCACGCCACCGCCTCGCTGCCCGTCGCCGGGGCCACGGTGGCCCTCGACCTCTCCGGCACCATCGACGTCGAGGCCGAGCGCAAGCGCCTGACGAAGGACCTGGGCGCCGCCGAGAAGGAGAAGGCCCAGGCCCTCGGCAAGCTCTCCAACGAGGCGTTCCTCGGCAAGGCCCCGGACAACGTGGTCGACAAGATCCGTGGCCGGCTCGCCAAGGCCGAGGCGGACATCGAGCGCATCTCCGGTCAGCTGGCGAAGCTGCCGCAGGGCTGATGACCTGAGCACGGAGCCCCCGTCCCTCTGACCGACCAGGGGGACGGGGGCTCCGCCCTTTTCCGCGTACGTCCTCGCGTGTGCACGTCCTTGCGTGTGCGTCCGTGGCGTGCGTGTGTCAGGACTCCAGTGCCACCGGGCCCGCGGTCACCGGTTCCGCGTTGCGCCGGGTCTTCGCCCAGCCGTTGCGGCCGCGCAGCATCCGCGCGAAGGCCCGTGCCGAGACGACGAACAGGTGGTACGCGTACAGCCACAGCGCCAGGCCCCACAGCAGCGACCTGACGAACGAGGCGTCGGGGGCGTGGTCCCGGCGGTAGACCGGGCCCCACAGCACGAACGGCGCGACCGACACCGCGGCCAGCACCAGGAGCAGCGGCCACTGGGCCGACAGGGTCGCCGTCACACCCGTGTCCTGCCCCCGGACCAGGCCGACGGCGAGCACGCCGAGGACGAGCACGCTCAGCGCCAGGGTCACCAGATGGGCCAACGGCTGGACGAAGGTGTACAGGGTCTCCAGCACCCCGCGGCCCGGGACGTGGCGGGACGCGACGATCCGGGGCGCGTAGCGCACGCACTGGAGGTTCCCCTGCGCCCAGCGGGTGCGCTGGGTCAGTAGCCGGCGGGCGCTGGGCAGCGCCTCCTGGGAGACCCAGGTGTCGGCGACGTGCGTCGTGCGGTAGCCGGCCAGCAGCATGTGGAGGCCCAGTTCGTAGTCCTCCAGGAGCGCGCCCCGACGCCACGGGCGGCGCTCGGCCGCGCCGATCCGGTCCAGCGCGCAGAGCCGGGTGAACTGGCCGTTGCCGCCGAGGCCGGTGGAGCCCGTGCGGTTGCGCAGCAGCTGCATACCGGCGTTGGAGACCGCGAACTCCATGTCCTGCACCCGCACCAGGAGCCGGGCCGCAGCGTTCACCGGGCGCCCGCGCTCCGGGAAGGGCCGCGGGTCGCCCGCGTTGCGCATCCGTACGCCGATCTGCACGCCGCCGACGTCCGGGTCGCCGAACGCCGCGGGGCCCGACACCAGCTCCAGGGCGCGCGGGTCGAGCCGGCCGTCCGCGTCGACGACACAGACGACCACCCGCGAACGGTCGGTGCCCTCCGGCAGGAACGCCCCGAGCCGGTCGTACGCGGCGTTGAGCGCGGCGCCCTTCCCGGTCCTGGCGTCCGGACGGCGGCGCCGGACCAGATGCACCCGGGGGTCGGTGGCGGCGAGCGACTCGACGACGGCACCCGTGCCGTCGTCGCTGTCGTCGTCGATCACCCAGACGTCCGCCGCCGGGAAGTCGGTGCGCAGCCGGGTCACGGTGGTGCCGACGACCGCCTCCTCGTCCCGGCACGGCACGAAGAAGTGCCAGTCGAACCGGGCGGGGTCACCGGGCACGACCGGCGGACGGCGCAGGTACGACCGGCGGGCCCCCGCCCAGTAGAGCAGGAAGCCCAGCAGGAGGACGAAGGGGTGGACGACCAGGACGGCGGTGGACGGGGCGGGCATGCGGCTGCCTCCTTACGACGGACGACGGACGACGGGGAGGCGGATCAGGCGGCGAGCGCCGACGGGGACCCGGCGGATGCGGCGGATGCGGCAGGCACGGCGGCCGAGGCGACGAGCCGGGCGATCCGTTCGGCGGCGAGGCCGTCGCCGTACGGGCTGGGCAGCGCGGCCAGCCGGCGCAGCCCCCGGTCGCCCTCCGCGAGGCGCAGCCGCGCCAGCCGGCCGAGCTCGGGACCGGGGGCCACGAGATCGGCGAAGTCGGCCATCGACTCGGGGCGCTCGGTGGAACGGCGGACCACGAGCAGCGGGCGGCCCAGCACCGTGCACTCCTCCTGGATGCCGCCCGAGTCGGAGACCAGCAGCGCGGCATGGCGGGCCAGCGCCAGGAAGTCCCCGTACCCGAGCGGGTCCAGCACCCGGATGCCGGTCAGCAGCCCGTCCAGCCGCTCCGCCTCGATCCGGGCGCGGGTGCGTGGGTGGAGGGGGAGCAGCACCGGGATCTCGTCGGTGGCCAGGGCGGCCAGCTCGGTGAGGACGGCGCGCAGCGTCGCCGGGCCGTCGGTGTTCTCCGGGCGGTGCACGGTGGCCAGTACGTAGCGGTCGTGGACCAGCCCGTTCCGGGTCAGCAGCGCGGCGCGCCGCGCTGCCGGGGGCAGGTGGCGCCGGACGGCCTCGACGACGGTGTTGCCGGTGACGGAGATCCGGTCGGCGGGGACGCCCTCGGCGAGAAGGTTCGCCCGGTTGTCCGGGGTCGCCGCGCAGAGCACGTCGGAGACCGCGTCGACGAGGACCCGGTTGTGCTCCTCCGGCATCGCCGGGTCGTGGCTGCGCAGTCCGGCCTCGACGTGGACGAGGGGGATCGCCCGCGCGTTGGCGGCCAGCGCGCCCGCCAGGGTGGCGTTGGTGTCGCCCTGGACGACGACCGCGGCGGGCCGGTCCCCGGTGAACAGCGCGTCCAGCTGCTCCAGCGAACGGCCGATCTGCACGGCGCGCGAGGTGCCGCCGACGCCGCTGAGCACCTCGGGACGGGGCAGCCCCAGCTCCTGGAGGAACCGGCCCGACATGGCGTCGTCCCAGTGCTGGCCGGTGTGGACCAGCCGGGTGGCGTCGCCGAGGCGGTGGATGACGGGCGCCAGCTTCACCAGCTCGGGCCGGGTGCCCAGAACCACGGCGACGGAGCGGGCCGGCAGTGCGCTGTACATGGGTGTCCTGTTTCTCTCGCCGTCTCCGGCCCGATGGGGGAGGAACCAGGGTGGGCGGGAGCGGTGGCAGCACCGGGGCACGAGGGTTGCAGCCGGGTTGCGGCGCGGCCGGTCCGCACCGGTGGGGACCTGGGTCCGGGACCTTGGACCCGGAAAGGGCGTCGGCCGGCGGGTCCTCCTGCCCGGGGCCCGACCGGGACCTCGGTCCCGACCAGGACCCCGGTCCCGACGGGGACCTCAGCCCCGGCCGTCGGGCCGCCGCGGACCGGCGGCCGGGGAGTAGCGGTACCCAACGCCCCGTACCGTCCCGATGGGCGCCGGCGCACCGGTCGTCGCGGCGATCTTCCGGCGCAGCCGCAGCACCGTGTACTTCACCCGCGAGGCGTCGCTGTCCGCCAGCGCGTCCCACACCGCCCGCAGCAGCCGTTCCGCGGAGAGCACCTGCCCCGGATGGCGGGCGAGCTCGGCCAGCAGGGCGAACTCGGTCGGGGTGAGGTCGAGCCGGTGCCCCGAGAGGACGGCCTCGTGCGCGTCCGGGTCCAGGGCGAGCAGCCCGTCGTCGACGAGGGGGGCGGGTTCGTGCGGGGCCCCGACGGCGCGCCGCAGCCGGGCCCGCAGCAGCGGCGCGTGCAGCAGGTCCGACACCCCGGGCGTCAGGTAGTCGTCGGCCCCGGCCTCCAGGGCGCGGGCGGCGTCCGCCACCCGGTACGTCAGGTCCACCACCGCGATCGGCAGATCGCTCATGTCCCGCACCCGGCCCAGCACCTCCCACGGGTCGAGGCCGGGCAGCCGGAGGCTGAGGATCAGGGCGTCGGGACGGCGCTCGTACAGGGCGCGCAGCACGTTCCCGCCGGTGTGGACGACCAGCGTCTCGTACCGCGGATCGGCGGTCACCCGGGCGAGTGCCGGATGCAGGCCGTCGGGCGCGGCGATCAGGATCAGCGGACGGGAGCGCACACCTCCCACCATGCTCCCGCCGGGCGCGACACGCAGGCAGCGGGCCCCGTCGCGCCCGGTCCGGTCCGCGCCCCGGGCGCTGCGCGCGTTGTCGGCGCCCATCCGTAGACTGGCCCCGTGAGTGAGCCCCGCCCTTCCGACCGGTACGACGACTCCGATCCCGACGAGACCTTCGCGGGGATCGTCGACGAAGAGACCCAGCGCGACCCCGACCTGGCGGTGATCGAGGCCGGGAGCCGCACGCTGCGCACCCGTTCCGGGCCGCCGCAGGGCGACGCGGTCCCCGCCCGCCCCGCCGACCCCGAGGTGGACAAGGCGCTGCGCGCCGTGGAGCAGGAGCTCGCCGGGCGCTGGGGCGAGACCAAGCTGGAGCCCTCCGTCACGCGCATCGCCGCGCTGATGGACGTGCTCGGCGAGCCGCAGCGCGCCTACCCCTCGATCCACATCACCGGCACCAACGGCAAGACGAGCACGGCCCGCATGATCGAGGCGCTGCTCGGCGCCTTCGACCTGCGCACCGGCCGCTACACCTCGCCGCACGTGCAGTCGATCACCGAGCGGATCAGCCTGGACGGCGCCCCGATCGCCCCCGAGCGCTTCGTCGAGGCGTACCAGGAGATCAAGCCGTACGTGGAGATGGTCGACAACTCCCAGCCGTACCGGCTCTCCTTCTTCGAGGTGCTGACGGGCATGGCCTACGCGGCCTTCGCCGACGCACCGGTCGACGTCGCCGTCGTCGAGGTCGGCATGGGCGGCAGCTGGGACGCGACGAACGTCATCGACGGCTCGGTCGCCGTCGTCACCCCCATCTCGCTGGACCACACCGACCGGCTCGGCTCCACGCCCGCCGAGATCGCCACCGAGAAGGCCGGGGTCATCAAGCAGGGCGCCACGGTCATCCTGGCGCAGCAGCCCGTGGACGCCGCGCAGGTCATGCTGAAGAAGGCCGTCGAGGTCGACGCCACGGTCGCCCGCGAGGGCATGGAGTTCGGCGTCGTCTCCCGCGAGGTCGCCGTCGGCGGGCAGCTGCTGACGCTGCGCGGCCTGGGCGGCGAGTACGAGGAGGTCTTCCTCCCGCTGTACGGCGCCCACCAGGCGCACAACGCCGCGGTGGCGCTCGCCGCGGTGGAGGCGTTCTTCGGGATCGGCGCCGAGCAGCCCGGTTCGCTCGACATCGACACGGTCCGCCGGGCGTTCGCCTCGGTGATCTCCCCGGGCCGCCTCGAGGTCGTCCGTTCCAGCCCCACCGTCGTCCTGGACGCGGCGCACAACCCGGCGGGCGCCCGCGCCACCGCCGAAGGGCTCTCCGAGGCGTTCGGCTTCTCCCGGCTGATCGGGGTCGTCGGCACCAGCGCCGACAAGGACGTCAAGGGGCTCCTCGAAGCCTTCGAGCCGATCTTCGCCGAGATCGTCGTCACGCAGAACTCCACCGCCCGCGCGATGGACGCCGACGCGCTGGCCGCCGTCGCGGTCGAGGTCTTCGGGGAGGACCGCGTCCAGGTGGAGCCCCGCCTGGACGACGCCCTGGAAGCGGCGATCACCCTCGCCGAGGAGGAGGACGAGTACGCGGGTGCCGGCGTCCTGGTGACCGGCTCCGTGATCACGGTCGGTGAGGCCCGGCTGCTTCTGGGAAGGCGTTGACCCGTGCGTACGCTCTGTGCATCGACATTGATCGGCGAGTTCTTCGTGATCGGCTTCGCCGGACTCGTCGCGATGAAGTCCGACGGCCTGTCGGACGCCACGGTCTGGACGGTCTGCGGCATCGGCATGCTGCTGTCCGTGCTGCTCTGCGGCATGATCACCCGTCCCGGCGGGGTACAGCTCGGCTGGGCGCTGCAGATCGCCCTGGTGCTGAGCGGCTTCGTCGTCCCGACGATGTTCTTCCTCGGCGCGGTCTTCGGCGGACTGTGGTGGGCCTCGGTCCACTACGGCCGCAAGGTCGACGAGGCGAAGGCCCGCTGGGCGGCCGCGCAGGAGGCGGCCGAGGCGCCGGCGGGTGGCTGACGGGCCACCTGCCGACCGGGCCCGGCCACCGGCCCGCCCCCGTACACCTGTAGCCTCGGTGCACCGCACCCGCATGCCTGCAAGGAGCAGCACACCATGACCCAGCGCACCCTCGTTCTCCTCAAGCCCGACGCGGTCCGGCGCGGACTGGTCGGCGAGATCGTCGGGCGGATCGAGCGCAAGGCCGGCTGGCGGATCACCGCGCTGGAGCTGCGCACCCTGGACCGGGCCACGCTGGAGCAGCACTACGCGGAGCACGTCGGCCGTCCGTTCTACGAGCCGCTCGTGGAGTTCATGCAGTCCGGTCCGATCGTGGCGCTGGTCGCCGAGGGCGAGCGGGTCATCGAGGGCATCCGTACGCTGGCCGGTCCCACCGACCCGATCGCCGCCGCGCCCGGTTCCATCCGGGGCGACTTCGGCACGATCACCCGGGAGAACCTCATCCACGCCTCGGACTCCGAGGAGTCCGCGGAGCGGGAACTGAAGCTTTTCTTCCCCGGACTCTCCTGACCCCCGATCAGCCGAACAGCGCTCATGACCTGGGGCGACCGAATTAATTCGGTCGCCCTTCGGCATAGGGTTCCGGATCGCGGGAACGCATGCCACAGACGTAACGTCACCATGAGTGGAACGGCCACCCGTTCCGCCCACAATGGCGAAGGACCCTCGCGCAGTGTCCGCGTACGCGGCACTACGATGGACTCTTCCACGCCCACAGCGCTCACCTCGCCGTCCAGAACCAGCCACATCGCTTTTTTGGAAGGCCCGACGCATCCTCATGGGGAACAAGGGGAAATCAATGTCGTTCATCGGCCGTGACATGGCTATCGACCTCGGGACTGCCAACACGCTGGTGTACGTCAGGGGGCGCGGCATCGTCCTGAACGAGCCGTCCGTCGTGGCCATCAACACCAACACCGGCGGCATCCTGGCGGTCGGCTCCGAGGCGAAGAAGATGATCGGGCGCACGCCGGGCAACATCGTTGCCGTGCGCCCCCTGAAGGACGGCGTGATCGCCGACTTCGAGATCACCGAGCGGATGCTCCGCTACTTCATCCTGAAGATCCACAAGCGCCGTTACCTGGCCCGCCCGCGGGTGGTCGTCTGCGTGCCCTCCGGCATCACCGGGGTCGAGCGCCGCGCCGTGATCGAGGCGTCGACGCAGGCCGGCGCGCGTCAGGTGCACATCATCGAGGAGCCCATGGCCGCGGCCATCGGCTCCGGGCTGCCGGTCCACGAGGCCACCGGCAACATGGTCGTCGACATCGGCGGCGGCACCACCGAGGTCGCGGTCATCTCGCTCGGCGGAATCGTCACCGCGCAGTCGATCCGGGTCGCGGGCGACGAGCTGGACAACGCGATCATCCAGCACATCAAGAAGGAGTACTCGCTCCTCCTCGGCGAGCGCAGCGCCGAACAGATCAAGATCACGATCGGTTCCGCACACGACCTGGAGCAGGACGAGCACACCGAGATCCGCGGCCGCGACCTGGTCTCCGGCCTCCCCAAGACCGTGGTCATCTCGGCCGCCGAGGTCCGCAAGGCCATCGAGGAACCGGTCAACGCGATCGTCGACGCCGTGAAGACCACGCTCGACAAGTGTCCGCCGGAGCTCTCCGGCGACGTCATGGACCGCGGCATCGTCCTCACCGGCGGTGGCGCGCTGCTGCGCGGACTGGACGAGCGGCTGCGCCGCGAGACCGGCATGCCGATCCACATCGCGGAGGACCCGCTGGACTCGGTGGCCCTCGGATCGGGCAAGTGCGTCGAGGAGTTCGAGGCGCTCCAGCAGGTGCTGGACGCCCAGCCCCGCAGGTAGCACATCAGATGGACAACACAGCGGTCCGCCGTACGGAACACTGCCGATCCGTACGGCCGATCGTTGATATACAGGCACGAACATTCCGACGAGGAAGGCACGGCCGCCGCACGTGAGGGACACACGAGAGAGCCGGCTGCTCCTGGTGCTGCTGATCGCCATCGCGTTCGCATTGATCACGGTGGACATCCGCGGGGGCGAGGAGTCACCGGTGGACGGCGCCCGGCGGGTCGCCGCAGCGGCCCTCGGGCCGGTCGAGAACGGCGTCGCGGCCGCCGTCGACCCGGTGGGCAACGCCATAGGGGCGGTGCGCGACTCCGGTGAGCGGCACAACCGGATCGCCCAGCTGGAGAAGCAGAACGCCGAGCTCAAGGCGAAGCTCGGCAGCGACGACCGCAACCGCAGCCGGGCCCGCGAGCTCGACCGGATGCTGCAGAAGTCGGCCGCCGGACAGTACGGGATCAAGGGCGCCGAGGTCATCGCCATAGGAGCGGCCCAGGGCTTCTCCTGGACGGTCACCATCGACGCGGGCTCCCGCGACGGGATCAAGCGCGACATGACCGTCATCAACGGCGACGGGCTCGTCGGCCGGGTCACCACCGTCGGCCCGGACACCGCCACGGTGCTCCTGGCCAACGACCCCGACTTCACCGTCGGCACCCGCATGGAGAAGACCGACGAGCTCGGCTTCGCCACCGGCCAGGGCACCCGGCCGCTGTCGGTCCAGTTCCTCAACGGCAAGGCCAAGGTGAAGAAGGGCGACCGGCTCGTCACCTTCGGCTCCAGCAAGGACAAGCCGTTCGTGCCCGGCGTCCCGGTCGGCGAGGTGGTCCGCGTCGACCCGTCGGGCGGCGACCTGACCCGTACCGTCTACGTTCGCCCGTACGTCGGGTTCAGCAAGCTCGACATCGTCGGAGTCGTGGTCCAGGCACCGCGCGAGGACCCCCGCGACATGGTCCTGCCGAAGAAGCCGGCCAAGCCCGCCAAGCCGAAGCCCACCCCCACCGTCACCGTCACGATCTCGCCCAACGGCGACATCGTCGACACCGAGGGGAACGTCGTCGGCAACATCCACGAGAGCCCGGACCCCAGCGGGAACCCGGACCCCAGCGGCGGTCCGGACGCCACCTTGAACGCCGGCACCGCGGCAACCGAGCAGAGGTAGAGCTGATCTCCATGCGTCTGAACCGGATCCTGCTCTCCACGGTCCTGGTCGTGGTCGCCCTCGTCGTCCAGGTCTGCGTGCTCGCCCGACTCCAGCTCCCCGGCGCCGTGCCGGACCTGCTGCTCCTGGTCGTCCTCGGCCTCGCCTTCGTGTACGGGCACGTCAGCGGCGCCCTCATCGGCTTCGGCGCGGGACTCCTCGCCGACCTGGCACCGCCCGCCGACCACGCCGCCGGCCGCTACGCGCTGGTCCTCTGCGTCATCGGCTACCTGGCCGGACTGCTGAAGCCGGAGAACGGGCAGCTGAAGTCGGCGATGGTCCCGATGGCCGGGGTCGTCGTCGCGGCCGTCGGCTCGACCCTGCTGTACGCGCTCGTCGGCGCGCTCGTCGGGGACACGGCGGCCCGTCACGTGGGCCTGGGCGGCCTGCTGTTCACCGCCGCCGTCTACGACCTGCTCCTCGCGCCCTTCGTCGTACCGCTGATCATGGCCGTCGCCAGACGCACGGTGAACGACCCGCTCGCCGAGACCTCCGGCGGCGGGGACGTGGCCGCGGGCTGGCTCGCCTCCGGCACCGGACTGCGGATCGGCAGCCAGCGCGGCGGACTGCGCGTCAAGGCCGCCCGTACCCGCGCGTCCCGCGCCGGACGGATCAAGGGAGTCAAGCGACTGTGAGGCCGCACCACAGGGGCACCGCCCCCAGGACCGACGGACCGATCACCAGCGGGGGCGCCGCGTGAGCAACATCCCCGAGACCGGCCGGACCCAGCGGGTCCGGATCAGGCTCGCCGTCATCCAGGTCCTCGTCTTCTCCCTGCTGCTCACCCTCGGCGGACGCCTCTGGTACCTCCAGATCCGAAACGGCCAGGAGTACAGCGACGAGGCGAAGAACAACCACGTCCAGCAGGTCGTCCAGCCCGCCGTCCGCGGAACCATCCTCGACGCGCGCGGCGTGCCCCTCGCCGACAACGAGACCCGGCTGGTGGTCTCCGCGAGCCGCACCGAGTTGATGAAGATGAAGGACGACGGCAGGAGCGTGCTGATCCGGCTCGCCGGCGTCCTCGACATGAAGCCCAAGGAGGTCCTCGACAAGGTCCGGCTCTGCGACTCCAAGACGCCGCAGCCCTGCTGGAACGGCTCCCCGTACCAGCCGATCCCGGTCACCGACGAGGCCACCACCCAGCAGGCCCTGACGATCCGCGAACGGGCCGAGGACTTCCCCGGCATCACCGCCGAACCCACCGCCGTACGCCGCTACCCCGCCCCCGGCAAGGCCAACACCGCGCAGGTCCTCGGCTACCTCTCGCCGGTCACCGACGAGGAGATCACCAAGGCCCAGGACACCGACTCGCCCTACCTCCGCTCCGACCAGGTCGGCCGCTCCGGACTGGAGCGCACCTACGACAAGGAGCTGCGGGGCAAGGCGGGCGTCACCCGCTACGAGGTCGACAACCTCGGCCGGGTCATCGGCCAGGCGAAGAACGACAAGGCGGAGCCCGGCTCCACCGTCGTCACCTCCCTCGACGCCCGGGTCCAGGCCGTCGCCGAGTACGAGCTCAACAACGCCATGAAGGAAGCCCGCAAGTCCTTCGACAAGAACACCGGCGAGAACTACAAGGCCGACTCCGGCGCCGTCGTCGTCATGGAGGCGAAGACCGGCCGTGTCGTCGCCATGGCCTCCCTGCCCAACTACGACCCCAACGCCTGGGTCGGCGGCATCTCCGCCAAGGACTACGCCGCGCTCACCGGCAAGAACTCCAACTACCCGCTGCTGAACCGGGCCATCCAGGGCCAGGCAGCCCCCGGCTCGATCTTCAAGGTCATCTCGTCGACCGCCGCGGTCAACGCCGGCTACCCCTTCGACGGCAACTACCCCTGCCCCAGCTCGTACAGCATCGGCGGCCAGACCTTCAAGAACTTCGAGTCCCAGGGCTACGGCTCCATCACCATCGGCCGGGCCCTGGAGGTCTCCTGCGACACCGTCTACTACGCCCTCGCGCACAAGGAATGGGCCAAGGACGGCGGCAACAAGCCGAAGAAGCACCCCAAGGACTGGTTCTACAAGACCGCCCACCAGTTCGGCCTCGGCAAGGAGACCGGCATCGACCTCCCCAACGAGGTCAGCGGCCGGGTCCCCGACCGCAAGTGGAAGCAGGACTTCTACGACGCGAACAAGGACGCCTGGTGCAAGCAGGGCAAGAAGGGCGGCACGTACGTCGAGCAGATCGCGTACGAGAACTGCCTCGAAGGCAACCGGATGCGCGCCGGTGACTCCGTCAACTACTCGATCGGCCAGGGCGACACCCTCGTCACCCCGATCCAGATGGCCACCATCTACGCCGCGATCTCCAACGGCGGCACGCTCTACGACCCCACCGTCGGCAAGGCGATCGTCAGCGGCGACGGCAGGACCGTCGAGAAGATCGAGCCCAAGGCGCACGGCAAGCTGCCCTTCACCCGCCAGACCCGCAACGACATAGACGAAGCCCTCGCGGGAGTCGCGACCCGCGGTTCGGCCGCCTGGCGATTCGGCGGCTGGCCGCAGGACAAGATCCCGATGCACGCCAAGACGGGTACGGCCGAGGTCTACGGCAAGCAGACGACCTCCTGGTTCGCCACGTACACCAAGGACTACTCGATCGTCATGACGATCTCCCAGGGCGGCACCGGCTCCGGCGCGTCCGGGCCCGCCGTGCGCAACATCTACGACGCCCTCTACGGGCTCGACGACTCCGGCAAGCAGGACCTGAAGAAGGCGCTGCTGCCCACCCCGCAGAAGTCCCTGCCCAAGATCCAGCCGGACGGTTCGATCGACGCCCCGCGGATCAAGCCCTACGACCCCGACTCGCAGAAGACCGCCGAGGGGCAGACCCTCGCGGCGGTCCTGGGGAGGCGTGACTGATGGCAGGCTTCTCCGTCCAGCGGTACGCCCCCGAGCGCTCCGCCTGGGGCAGGCTCACCGCCCGCGACTCGGTCGTCCGCAAGCTCGACTGGCCGCTGCTCGGGTCCGCGATCGCGCTCTCCTTCATCGGCTCGCTGCTGGTCTACTCGGCGACCCGGGGCCGTGACTCGCTCAACCACGGCGACCCGTACTACTTCTTCTTCCGGCACGTGCTCAACACCGGCATCGGCTTCGCCCTGATGGTCGGCACGATCTGGCTCGGCCACCGGACCCTGCGCGGCGCCGTCCCGATCCTGTACGGCCTGTCGGTGGTCCTGGTGCTTGCGGTCCTCACCCCGCTCGGCGCCACCGTCAACGGCGCCCACGCCTGGATCATCATCGGCGGCGGCTTCTCGCTCCAGCCCTCCGAGTTCACCAAGATCACCATCATCCTGGTCATGGCGATGCTGCTCGCCGAGCGCGTCGACGCGGGCGACCAGCTCCACCCCGACCACCGGACCGTCGCCAAGGCCCTCGGGCTGGCCGCCGTCCCGATGGCCATCGTCATGGGGATGCCGGACCTCGGCTCCGTGATGGTCATGGCCGTCATCGTGCTCGGGGTGCTCCTCGCCTCCGGCGCCTCGAACCGCTGGGTCTTCGGACTCCTCGGCGCGGGCGCGGCCGGAGCCGTCGCCATCTGGCAGCTCGGCCTGCTCGACGACTACCAGATCGCCCGCTTCGCCGCCTTCGCCAACCCCGCGCTCGACCCGGCGGGCGTCGGCTACAACACCAACCAGGCCAGGATCGCGATCGGCTCCGGCGGCCTCTACGGCACGGGCCTCTTCCAGGGCACCCAGACCACCGGCCAGTTCGTCCCCGAGCAGCAGACCGACTTCGTCTTCACCGTCGCGGGCGAGGAGCTGGGCTTCCTCGGCGCCGGGCTGATCCTCGTCCTGCTCGGCGTCGTCCTGTGGCGCGCCTGCCGGATCGCCCGCGAGACGACCGAGCTGTACGGCACGATCGTCGCCGCCGGGATCATCGCCTGGTTCGCCTTCCAGGCGTTCGAGAACATCGGGATGACGCTCGGCATCATGCCGGTCGCCGGTCTCCCGCTGCCCTTCGTGTCGTACGGGGGATCCTCGATGTTCGCCGTCTGGGTGGCCATCGGACTGCTCCAGTCGATCAGGGTGCAGCGACCGATAAGCGCCTGAGCCGGTCCGGGAGCACTGCGCATTACCGGACAACACGGATAGATTCGGGTCATGGCGGACTCGAAGCGCGAGATCGAGCGGAAGTACGAAGCCACGGCCGGGACCCGGCTGCCCGACCTGAGCCGGGTGGCCGGGGTCTCGGCCGTCGTCCATCGGGGCGTCACCGAGCTGGACGCCGTCTACCACGACACCGAGGACCACCGGCTCGCCGCGGACTCCCTCACCCTGCGCCGCCGCACCGGCGGGAGCGACGCCGGGTGGCACCTCAAGTTCCCGGTCGCCTCCGGCATCCGGGACGAGCTGCGCGAACCCCTCTCCGACACCCTGCCGCGCTCCCTGGCCGGCCTGGTCCGCTCCCGGGTCCGGGGCGCCGCGCTCGTCCCGGTCGTCCGGCTGCGCTCCGCCCGCGACGTCCACCACCTGGTCGACGACCGGGGCGAGCTGCTCGCCGAGGTCGCCGTCGACGAGGTGCGGGCCGCACGGCTGACGGGCGGCGGCTCCACGGCCACCTGGACCGAGATCGAGGTCGAGCTCGCCGACGACGGCGACCCGGCGCTCCTGGACGCCGTGGAGCGCCGGCTGCGCAAGGCGGGCATCCGCCCGTCCGCGTCCGCGTCGAAGCTGGCCAGGGCCCTCGCCGAGACCGGGCCCGGGACCGCACCCGATTCCGCGAAGAAGCCGAAGAAGGAGAAGGCGGCCCGCGCCGAGAAGGCCCGCGAGGAGCCCGCACCCCCCACCGCGGGCGACCACGTCCTCGCGTACGTACGCCGCCAGACCGAGGCGATCGTCGCCCTCGACCCCGCCGTGCGCCGGGACCTCCCGGACTCCGTGCACCAGCTGCGGGTCGCCACCCGCAGGCTGCGCAGCGCCCTGCGGACGTACCGCAGGATCCTGGACCGCGACGTCACCGACCCGGTCGGTCGCGAGCTGAAGTGGCTGGCCGCCGAGCTGGGCATCGACCGCGACCAGGAGGTGCTCGACGCCCGGCTGCGCGGCCGCCTCGACGAACTGCCCCGCACCCTGCTCCTCGGCCCGGTCCGCGGGCGGCTCCGGATCAGGTCGACGGCCCGCCGGGCGGGCTCCCGCCGCCGCACCGTGGCCGTGCTCGACGGGAAGCGGTACCTGGCGCTCCTGGAGAGCCTCGACGCCCTGCTCGCGGACCCGCCGCTGCTGCCCGCCGCGTCCCGCGCCCCCCGCCGGGCGCTGCCCCGCGCCCTGCTGAAGGAGTACCGGCGCCTCGCGAAACGCGTCGGCCACGCACTGGACCTGCCGCCCGGCCACGACCGGGATATCGCCCTGCACGAGGCCCGCAAGGCCGCCAAGCGCACCCGTTACGCGGCGGAGGCGGCCCGCCCCGCGCTCGGCAAGCCCGCGAAGCGGTTCGCCAAACGGATGAAGGCGGTGCAGAGCCTCCTCGGCGACCACCAGGACAGCGTGGTCGCCCGCGAGGCCCTGCGGACCCTGGCCGTCCAGGCCCACGGGGCGGGGGAGTCGGCCTTCACCTGGGGACTGCTGTACGGGCGGGAGGAGGCGGCCGCCGCCGCACGCGAGCGGGAGCTGCCCGGGGTCTGGGAGCGGGCGTCGCGCCCGGAGCTCCGGGCGGCGCTGGGAGGCTGAGCATCGGGGTACGCTGGATGGTCACCCCTGCCGGCTCTCGAAAGTTCGCGATGTCAGTCGATTCGGTCTTCCCACAGCTCGAAGCTCTGCTCCCGCATGTGCAGAAGCCCATCCAGTACGTCGGCGGTGAGCTGAACTCCACCGTCAAGCCGTGGGACGAATGCGACGTCCGCTGGGCGTTGATGTACCCCGACGCGTACGAGGTCGGGCTCCCCAACCAGGGCGTCATGATCCTGTACGAGGTGCTCAACGAGCGTCAGGGCGTCCTCGCCGAGCGCACCTACAGCGTGTGGCCGGACCTCGAGGAGCTGATGCGCGAGCACCGGGTCCCGCAGTTCACCGTGGACAGCCACCGCCCGGTCAAGGCGTTCGACGTCTTCGGGCTGAGCTTCTCCACCGAGCTCGGCTACACCAACATGCTCGCCGCCCTGGACCTCGCGGGCATCCCGCTGAACGCCGCGGACCGCACCCTCGACGACCCGATCGTGCTGGCCGGCGGCCACGCCGCGTTCAACCCCGAGCCGATCGCCGAGTTCATCGACTGCGCGGTCATCGGCGACGGCGAACAGGCCGTCCTGGAGATCACCGAGATCATCCGCGCCTGGAAGGCCGAGGGCCGCCCCGGCGGACGCGAGGAGGTGCTGTTCCGTCTCGCGAGGACCGGCAACGTCTACGTGCCGGGCTTCTACGACGTCGAGTACCTCCCCGACGGCCGCATCGGCCGCGTCGTGCCGAACAGGTCGGGCGTGCCGTGGCGGGTGTCCAAGCACACCGTCATGGACCTCGACGAGTGGCCGTACCCGAAGCAGCCCCTCGTGCCCCTCGCCGAGACCGTCCACGAGCGGATGTCCGTCGAGATCTTCCGCGGCTGCACCCGCGGCTGCCGTTTCTGCCAGGCCGGCATGATCACGCGCCCCGTGCGGGAGCGAAGCATCACCGGCATCGGCGAGATGGTCGACAAGGGCCTCAAGGCGACCGGCTTCGAGGAGGTCGGCCTGCTCTCGCTCTCCTCCGCGGACCACACCGAGATCGGCGAGATCGCCAAGGGCCTCGCCGACCGGTACACCGAGGACAAGATCGGCCTCTCGCTGCCCTCCACCCGCGTCGACGCGTTCAACGTGGACCTGGCCAACGAACTGACCCGCAACGGCCGCCGCTCCGGTCTCACCTTCGCCCCCGAGGGCGGCTCCGAGCGGATGCGCAAGGTCATCAACAAGATGGTCTCGGAAGAGGACCTCATCCGTACCGTCGCCACCGCGTACGGCAACGGCTGGCGCCAGGTGAAGCTGTACTTCATGTGCGGCCTGCCCACCGAGACCGACGAGGACGTCCTCCAGATCGGCGACATGGCGGTCAACGTGATCGCCAAGGGCCGCGAGGTCTCCGGCCAGAACGACATCCGCTGCACCGTCTCCATCGGCGGCTTCGTGCCCAAGCCGCACACGCCGTTCCAGTGGGCCCCGCAGCTGAGCGCCGAGGAGACCGACGAGCGCCTGGCCAAGCTCCGCGACAAGATCCGCGGCGACAAGAAGTACGGCCGCTCCATCGGCTTCCGCTACCACGACGGCAAGCCCGGCATCGTCGAGGGCCTGCTCTCGCGCGGCGACCGCCGGGTCGGCTCCGTCATCCGCGCCGTGTACGAGTCCGGCGGCCGTTTCGACGGCTGGCGCGAGCACTTCAGCTACGACCGCTGGATGACCGCCGCGGACAAGACGCTGCCCGAGTACGGCGTGGACGTCGACTGGTACACCACCCGCGAGCGGACCTACGAGGAGGTCCTGCCCTGGGACCACCTGGACTCCGGCCTCGACAAGGACTGGCTCTGGGAGGACTGGCAGGACGCGCTCGACGAGACCGAGGTCGAGGACTGCCGCTGGACCCCGTGCTTCGACTGCGGCGTCTGCCCGCAGATGGACACCAGCATCCAGATCGGACCGACCGGCAAGAAGCTGCTGCCGCTCACGGTCGTGAAGTAGCCGCCACCGGCGGATGTGACCGACGAGAGGTGGCCGGGGGAGAAGAGGAGAGGGGCGCGCAATCAAGAGTGAGGGCGGCCCGGACGGTGGGGGGGGGGCGCGGGGGGGGGGACCGCGGGCGCCCCCCGGCC